>JBNKFC010000353.1:0-2722 GCA_050289105.1 Paracoccaceae bacterium
ACGCGCGAACGCGTGCCTTCCGTCACCTTGTAGCCGACACGGACCGTGTCGCCCGCCTTGAAGTCCGGGATGGACTTGCCGAGCGCGGCGATCTGCTCGGCTTCGAGTTGCGCGATCAGGTTCATCGCGTGATCCTTTCCAAATGCTCGCGGTGGTCCCGCGATGGTGTTCGCGCCAGAGAGCTCCGTGTCTTCATCGGGTCCGCATGTCGCGCCCGCCGGAGGTCAGGTCATCGTTCCTTGTTTTTGTTTCCGCTCGCCGCCCTTGCCGAAGAAAGCGACGGGCATTGGCCAACAGACAACAAGCCCGGACGACTCGGAAGAGCCCCGGACGGGCGGGGTATATGGGTGTCGGAGGAATGGGTCAAGTGGCCGATGCTTTCTGGAAGAACCGCACGGCACGGTCCATCTAGCGGTCTTGAATAGCTCGACTAGTCCATCTGCAGATAGAAAGCCTCGGATTCCCAAGAAGGGACTTGACCTGCGTCAATTACTACGGATGCAAACAGTAGGACGATCCCCTAATCGGCGTTGGTGCAGGAAGCAAGAGCGTCGGCGTTTCAGTCTCACGCGGCTTCGGGCTTGACGACGACAGCGTCCTGAGGGTGCGACATGGGGTCGAACCAAGGGACGGTTTGCGGGAGGTTCAAATGCCGCAGATCTCTCAAAACTACTTCAGGGCCGCCGTGATCTTTCTTCTTGCCGGCATTGCCATGGGTTTGCAGATGTCGATCAGTGGAGATCACAACGTGACGGGCGCGCACACACATTTGAGCCTGCTTGGCTGGGTGTCCTGCGCGATCTTCGGAACGTACTTCGCGCTTTTTCCGGAGAAGTCCGCATCGTTGACGGCGACGTTACAGTTTTGGATCGTGGTCCTGTCCTGCGCCGTGATGACCGGGTCGCTCTATCTCCTTCTTCTTGGTTACACGGACCTGGCAGGCGTCGTCGCAATCGGTTCGCTCGCCTACGCAGTAGGAGCTGTGCTGTTCGCATGGATCGTCTTTGCGTCGGCGGCCCATTCGGAGCCGGTGCGCGGTCACGCGCATAGGTAATTCAGGGTCTTGCCCGACAACGCGGGGCTGAAGGAGGCTTCGCGAGCGTCAAGGTTGTGAAGGAGCTATTCGCCCGCGTTAGCTTTGTGCCGTGCCCACAGGTCCGGCCGCCGCTCCCGCGTCAGCCTTTCCGCCTCGGCCCGCCGCCACTTCTCGATCTCGCCGTGATGGCCGGACATGAGGACGGGCGGGATCTCGCGCCCTTCCCAGACAGCCGGCTTCGTGAATTGCGGATGCTCCAGAAGACCGTGCGAATGGCTTTCCTCTTCGGTCGAGGCGGCGTTGCCGAGGACGCCGGGCAAAAGCCGCACCGTTGCGTCGATCATCGCCTGCGCGGCGATCTCGCCCCCCGTCATCACGAAGTCGCCAAGGCTGACCTCCTCAATCGCGTAGTGGTCGAGCACACGCTGGTCGACGCCCTCGAACCGCCCGCAGAGCATGGTCACGCCGTCCGCCGCGGCAAGCCGCCGTGCCGTCGCCTGGTCGAAGGGTTTGCCGCGAGGCGAAAGGTAGATAAGCGGCCAGCGGGCGCGGTCCTTCGGCGTGCCGATGGACGCCTCGTCGATGGCTGCCGCCACGACATCGGCGCGAAGCACCATGCCCGCCCCGCCGCCGGCCGGCGTGTCGTCGACGTTGCGGTGCTTGCCGATCCCGAAGGGGCGGAGGTCGATCGTCTCCAGTGCCCAGAGCCCCTCCTGCAGGGCCTTGCCGGTGAGGCTGAGCCCCAATGTCCCGGGAAAGGCGTCGGGAAAGAGCGTGATCACCTTGGCGCACCACGCCCCCTTGATGTGGGGCGTCGCCGTCATCAACTCGCGCGGCTTGATCGAGGCGGAGATGGCAAGCCGCCCGTGGGACTTGGGCTTGTCCGGGCTGCTCATGCCTCGCTCTCCTCCGGAGGATCGACGATGATCCGTCCGGCGGAAAGATCCACGGTCGGCACGATGGCCTTGGTGAAGGGCAGGAGCAGCGCAGTCTTCCGCCCCGGCGCGAAAATCTCGAGGATGTCGCCCGCGCCGTGATTGAATACGGCACGGACCGTGCCGATCTTCGCGCCGCCGGTATCGAGGACGTCGAGCCCGATCAGGTCGGCATGGTAGAATTCGTCGTCCGGCAGGCTCGGCAATCTGGACCGGTCGGCGAAAAGCGAGGTGCCGCGCAACGCGTCGGCCTCTTCCTTCGTCGAGATGCCCGAGAGCCGCGCCGCGAGGCCGCCCGGAATGGCCCGCGTGATCTTCACGGTGAAGCTGCGGCTGCCGTCCTCGGTCCAAAGCGGCGCGTAGTCGGCGATGGCTTCCGGCTCGGCGCAGAAGCTTTTCAGCCGAACCTCGCCTTTCACTCCGAACGCGCCCGAAATGGCGCCGACGCAGATGCGGTCAGTTGCCATTCGTCACCTCCGGGCAATCGGCCGCCACCGTGGCGGCGGCCGGTTTCGGCACGATGAACCGATCGGTCTTCATTCCCAGCCAGAACGACCCGGCGCAGAGCGCTAGGGTGATGATCCGACGCAGGAAGAAGCCGATCAGCACGATCGCTCGCTTTCTTATTCAGTCGCCGCTTCGTCGGCAGCGGCTTCCTCGGCGGGGGCTTCGACGGCCGGCTTGGCGGCTTTTGCAGCCTTCTCCTCGGCGCGCTTCTTGGCCTTCTCGCCCGGCTCGGCCTTCTGCATGT
>JBNKFC010000354.1:0-5941 GCA_050289105.1 Paracoccaceae bacterium
ATGGCCGGACTTCTCCATCCGGCTGCCGCCATGCTTCTCGCTCCGTACCTTCCAGCCTGAAGGCCCGTCGCGATCAGAGCGCGATTTCCTCGAACCGGTTCAGCAGCAAGACCGGCTTCGACGTCAGCCCGCGCGCCTCCTGCACCTCCACCTGTTCCAGCGGGTCGGCATCCTTGAGAGTGCCGAAGGAATACCCCGTCATTTCCTCCAGGTCGCGGATCCGAACCTGAAAGGTCTTGTATTCGCCAAAGGCGAACCCCTCCGCCGCCTCGACAAGATCGCGGTCGGCAAGGAGTTTCTGGATCAGGTGGCCCTGGCTCAGCACATAGGCCGTCGCATGGAGGCGGATCGTCTCCATCTCCTGCTCGGCGAGCATCGTGACCACTTTCCAGAAGCTGAGCGGCAGCGGTGTGCCGGTGTCGCCCAGTTCGGGATCGTCGTCGGAAAAGACCGGTCCGGAGAAGACGTTGGCCCGGAAGCCAAAGGTCCGGGCATTGGTCAGGATGTAGTCCTCGAGCCCGAGCCACATGTCCCGCTTCCGGTTCAGTCCTTCATGCTGCGGGCTCGCATTGGTGTAATGGAAGCTGTCGAGATTGGCGCGCTTCGCTTCCTCATCGGTATCTCCCCAATTGGTCTCTGCCCGCCGAACCATATGGCCCCGGTCAATCGCCGCGTCCCCATACGCTTCACGATCAAGCTGGATATCGCGCGGAATGCGCAGGTCGTGGAACCAGGTGGAGTTCGACCGCTTGATGCCGCGATAGCGCGACCCGTCGAGATTGTGGGCGGCGACGACCGGGTTCTTCAGCGTCGCGCTGTAGAGGACGCCAAAATGCTCGTAGCGCAACTCATGCGGGCGGTCGTCGGTCGCGTCGGACGGTCGGGCGAGGTTGAGCGATGCCGGCACCTCAGGCAAGGGAACCGCCGCGACCTGAAGGAAGTTGGGATCGTAGCCGCCACGCCCGGCGAAGAACGCGGCATCGTGGCTGCGGTCGGCGGCCTCTTCCCCGACAATCGACGGGAGCGCCGCGCCGGGTTGGCCGCCAAGCCCCGCGAGGACCGATTTCAGCGTGCCGATGCGCACGGCCGAATTGCCGATGCCGTACTTGCCCGCGAAATGCAGCCCCACGACCTTGCGGCTTTCGAGACTGATGACAGGAGAGCCCGAATTGCCGCCGAGCGTCGTGCAGTCGTGGCCGAGCACGGTGGCGCCGGCCCCGCCCGGCTGCAGGAAGCCGGGGGAGAAGCGTTTCACGTCATAGAGGCCCTGGAAGTACCGCTCCATGTCGTTCGGGTCGTTGCGGTAGGGATCGGCCGCCGGGTAACCCACGACCGCCACAATCTCCCCATCGCCGCCCTCGGCGTCGGAAAGGTCGAGCAGACCGATGATCGCCGCGCCTTCAGGTTTCGGGATGCGCCCGATGGCGATGTCGGCCGAGATGTCGTCGGCGAGATAGGAGAACTTCTCCAGCTTGAAGACTTTTTCGGGGTCGGGCGCCACGCCGCTTTCCTCGCCAAAATCGATCTCGGCGCCGTAGCGGGTGTTGTTGTATGGGTTGAACATGAAGACCCCGTCGCCCCGGAAGGTCCGGCGTGCGACGAGCTTCGCGACGTGCCGGTTGGTGGCGATGAGAAGGTGCCCCGGCCCGTCCTCGCCGACGACCCAGCCGGTCCCGCCCCAGGACATGTCGTGGTTCATGAACTCGATCCTCCCGACCGAGGGCAGGAACTTCTCGACGCCCGAGATCAGTCCGTCGACATTCGGCGGGAAATCCTCGACCAGTGTGGTCTTGCCCTCGACCTTGCCATTCCGCACGATCAGCGGCGGGCGGCCGGTGACGCGAACGATGGCCTCGAGCATCGTCGGCGGCATCAGGCCGCTGGCTTCGAGCGCGGGTGGGTCGAGCGTCAGCGCCTCGCGGATCTGGGCGTCGCTGACCCCGAATTCCTTCAGGACAGGATTGCCCTTGTCGAGCGCCTTGCGCACCTTGTCGAACTTGCCCGCGCTGGCGAAGCGTTCAAGGCGGCGGACGCTTTCAGTGAAATCGGTATTTCCCATGAGAAATCTCCTTCGATGAAATCAATCGGGATTCGTGCCGCCAAGGACGTCGGCGGGTTGAATCCCACGCGACATGAGGACGGCGAGCGGCACCGCGACGACGCCCGGCGCCCCGGCCTTGAGCAGCGCGGCAAGGGCGGTTTCGGAGGGAAGCGTCGCGGTATTCGACAGTTGCCGCGCGGCCTTGGAGACGAACCCTTCGAGCCGGCGGAGAACCGCCGGGGGCGCGGCGCGCCCGGAGACCGGCACGCCCCAAGGTTCCTCCCAGAAGTGAAGCTGGGCGAGCGCGCCACCCACGGGGTCGGCAGCCGCTTCCAGGCGACGCAGGCGGTCCGCGCTGATCCAGTCAGTCTCATCCGCGCCCGCCCAACCGGTCGGGCGGGCGCGCCCATAGGACCAGAGGCCTGCGATCGTCCGACGCCAACGCTCCGCTGATTGGGCGATGAGCCGCAGATCCGTGCTCCGATGGGTGAGCGCACAGCCAGGCGGCCAGTCGCCGCCGAGCCCCATCGCAGTCAGCGCCGAGACCACGTCGGGCGGGCCGGAGCGCAGGCGTTCCGGTAGCTCCCCCACGCCTTTGATCTCGGGCAGGAACAGGGCCGCCGCACGCGGCAGGTTTGGCTGCAAGTCGGTCAGATACTGCGTCAGGACCTCGTCCACGCCTTCCCCCGAGACGAGGGCATGGAGAGGAGCGCCGTAGGGGTTGAGCGATTGCAGGGCTTGGGCCCGGAACTCCTGAGCACGCTCGTCTGGCCCACCCGCCGCCATCGGTTCGTAGAAAAGCCCGAAGCCACTCCGCGCAGCTTCCGCCGACGAGAGCGCGAGGGCCGAAGCCTCCGCGCCGACATCCAGCGACATGCTGGGCGCGAGAAGGCTCTGTGCAAGGTCGAGCCGGCGCGGCAGGGCGTCTGGCTCCAGCCCTGCCGCGAGGAAGGCGAAATCGAGCGCGCCACCGACCAAGCCGCTCCTTGTGGAGCCCTCGTAGGAGATCCGCGCAAGCTCCTGCCCCTTGTCCCAGCGGAGGAATCGAACCGCCTTCGAGAACGCAAATTCGGCCGTCATCTCCAGAAGCACCCGGCCAGAGAGATGGGGGCTGTCGACCATCGCGCGGGCGATGTCGGCCTCTTCGAGCCGGCGATGAACCGCGCGCGCGGCCGACCAGCGGCCAGAGAGCCAGAGATAGCTGACCGCCACCAACCCCGCGCGGTCTGAGGCGGCGAAGCTGCCTTCGTAGCCGTAGGCAAGGATGTGACCCGCCTCGCGCAGGTCGCCCTTTTCGAGCATGAGTTCGAGGTCGCGCACCGCGCGTTCGTCGGGCGGCGTAGCCCCAGCCTCGTCCGCTTCGACCGGGACAAGGCGCATGCGGGTCGGATCGACCGCGAAGCGGAGCGCGCCGGAATCGCCGGCAGGGGCGGACTTGACTGGCCGCACACGCATGATCATCCGCTTGGGTGCCGGTGCCTCGCCTCCTGCTGACGGCGCTAGCGCCGGCTCGGCCTCGGCGCTCTTCATCGAGGGACCCCGTGCAACCCCGCTCCGACGCCCCTGCGTTTGTAGCACATGGTCACGCGCTCGGTCGGGAAGTTCGTCGAGCAGAGAGTCGGTGAAGGCGCGGGCCAGTTCCGACGAAACCTCTGGAAAAGGATGTCCGAACTGGGTGAGCTGCAGGCGATGGTAAAGCGTGGTCAGAGGGTCGCGCATGGCGAACCATTCTGCGGCACGAAGATTGATCGCCTCGGTGATATCGCGGTTCGCCGCCGTCTCGTCATAGAGCAGCGGCAGGAAGGCCCGGCGCACGTCGCTGCGGTGGCGGATCCAGTCGCCGCGATCATGCTCAACGAGCCAGTGATGGGTGGCGAGCGTGTTGAGATCGTCACGCGCCTCGTCGGGGGTCAGGGTCAGGCCGAGCGCGGGGGCGACGACCTCGCGCAGCGTCTCGGGGTCGATGGAGCGCAGTACGAGCCCTTCGTTCGCGATGCGGCGAAGCCGCTCGGGGACCCGGCTGAGGATCGCGCGATAAAGATAGCCGCCGATCGTCGCGGCGCTGGCATTTGGCGGCAATTCGGTTTCGTCGAAATCCGTCTCGGTCAATGCCTTCGCGGCGAGGGTCAGCAGGAGCGGGTTGCCCTGCGCAAGCGGCAGGATGCGGGGCCAGAGCGATTTCGGCACGCCGCGCGTTTCCAGAAGCACCCGCGCCGCGCTGTCCTCAAGTCCATCGAGCCGGATATCGGCCTCGACCCGGTCGATCTGCTGGCCGGGCCGTTTCCTCACGGGATCGAGCGCGTCACCGCGTCCCGCCGAGATCAGGGCGAGCGGGCGGAGCCCGTATTCGGCGAGAAGGTCGAAATGGTCGAAGAGAGTCATCACCTGCGTCTCACCCCGGCTGCGCAGGACTTCGAGCGTATCGAGAACGACCAACGTGCGGCGGCCGCTCGCGGCGACGGCCTTGGCCATCGCGTCCAGAAGCTCGCGCGGCAAGCTGGTCCGGGCCGTCGACCCGGTCTCCGCCGCGCGCCGTTCGGCCGACCTCAGCCGCATGTCGCGAAGCCGGCCGGCCGCCTCGGGCAGCGCATCGCCGATCTGGCGGGAAATCTCTTCGAAGAAGCCGTGGACATCGAGAACGTTGAGTCCGGAGCGGTCGAAATCGAGGATGACGAGGATCGGCCGGTGATCGAGCCTTGCCATCTGAATCACCCGCTCCAGAAGGTAGGATTTTCCAATGCCGGGTAGGCCCGAGACGTGCACGGTGCGGACGGGTGGCTTTTCCTGCGGGTGGGCGATCCATTCGGCCAGAAGGGCAAGCTCCGCCTCGCGCCCGAAGAAGCCGCCTGCCAGCAGCGCATCGCTGCGGGCCTCGGCCCGCGCGGCGTTGAGGGCGCTGCGGATCTGGACCAGCCGGCCAAAGCCCGGCGCAGAGGGGCCGGCGCGGTCGAGCGCGATGGCGACGCCACCAAGCCGCTCGGGGTCCCCGCCTCCTGCGATCATCGCATCGAGCGCCTCGGGCGCGAAGTCGCCCTGCCCCGCCAGCGCCGCCTGAACCGGCGTTTCCGCCGGTGCGGCACTTTCGGCGATCCAGTCCGTACCGGAGGAAGCGCCGCCGAGGGTCTTGCGGCGCGCCCCGGGCCGCATCAGCCACATTTCGCCCGTCTTGCCACGTTCGACCGTGCAGTCCTTGCGAAGGGACGATAGCACCCGTGCGGCAAGGATCGGCTCCGAAATCGCGCGCGGTCCCATCGCGGCTTTCAGTGCCGCTTCGGGTGTGAACGAATCCTGAAGTGCGGCGAACCGACGCGCGGCTTCCGTGAACTCTTCGAATTCGGGGCCGGGCGTCTTCACGTGATCCCCTCCTCGCGCCGCGCCTCGTCGCGAAGCTTTTCCGCGACCGTGCCGATGTGCTCGGCCGAATAGCGTCCGCCGGAGGCCGGCAAACCGGCTAGCGCGAGCTTCACGATACGGTCGATCACATCGGCGGACCAGCCGTAGCCCATGGCCCGGCTCATTTCGGACACGGTCATACGGACATCCGCCGGCCCGAACTCTCCCACATGTTCGGCGATAAGCCCCGCCCGTGTGGAGTTGCGCGCTTCGGCCACGGTCTCAAACACGTCCTCTACCAGTTCGTACGTCTCGAACCCCGAAAGGATCAGCCTGAGATGGGGCCGAGCGATGAGTTCTTGCACCAGATGCTCAAGCTGCACCTGAGTTTCGTGGAGAAGCCCCGACGGGGGATTGTCGAAGAAGAACCACCGAGTTTCGCCAGCGGCGATGGCGGCCTCATCCAGTCGTGCGGCGAGCGCCTTGGCGCGGTCGTCGTCATGGGCGACGTGCGTGGTTTCATGCTCCTGAACGCCCGGTGCGGCGTCCGGCGTGTCGGTCCCGAAG
>JBNKFC010000355.1:0-17800 GCA_050289105.1 Paracoccaceae bacterium
GAAGGAAGGCCGCCTCGGCATCGGTGTCGCCGCCCAAGGCGACGGCGTCGGCCCATGCCGACCAAATCGCGGTTTCGGAGGGGCGAAGGTCGGCGGCGGCGCGGAAGTGCTGGTATGCGCGATCGAAGCGGTTTGTCGCGGTAAAGATCCGCCCGGCCTGGAAATGCGCCTCGGCGATCTTCGGGTTAGCCTCGATGATCGCCCCGTAACCGCGGATGGCAAGTTCGAGGTTGCCGGCCTTGTGGTGCTCCAAAGCCTGAGCGTAGGCTTTCTGGATTTCAGGTCCGGTCATCACGGTCATTTCGGCATCCACGGAAGAGATCGGTCGGCGCGGACCTTATCTTTGGCGCCATCCGATGTCGAGGCGAAGGCCCGGGACAGATCGCGGCCCGGGTATAAGAAAAGAGCGGGCCGAAGCCCGCTCTTTCCTAACTTCATCCGATCCAGAGATCAGAACGACAGGCCAAGGCCCACCGAGAACGAGCTGTCGCCGCCGCCGTTGCCGGCCACGCCGTTGTCGCTCGACTGGTAGCCAGCCATCGCGACCGCGCCACCGCCGAGGTCGTAGTTGGCAACAATGCCCCAGCCCGACGGATCGGCCATGCCGGAAGCGGAGGTCGCCTGGTACTCGCCGTAGTTCACGCCGAGGGTCAGGGCGCTCATGGTCGCCGGGGTGTAAGCAACGCCAACGCCCCACCAGCTGTCGGACGGTACGCCGTTGCCGACTGCGTCCGAGGTGCCGTCGAGGTCAGCATAGCCGAGAGAGACCGAGAAGCCGTTCGACATGGCGGCCGAACCGCTCAGACCCCAGACGCTGTTCACGCCGTTGTCCTGGTAGCCGACGCCAACGCCGACATCCATGCCGGACATGTTGCCAGACCACTTACCGCCGACAGCCCAGCTCACGTCACCGGTGATACCGTCGTTCGGGCACACAGCCGAGCAAGCCGTACCCGGGGTGATTACGCCGGTAACGGGATCCATCGAGGCCGGAACGGCATCAGAGAGCGAATCGTCATCCATTTCGATCGAGAGGCCGACAGCGAAGTCGCCGAAGGAGTACTCGTAGCGCATGATCTGGTTGTCATAGGTCGAGTCGAGACCGGTGAACCAGTAGGCACCAGCGTGGGTCGAGTGGTCATCGGCGAGCGAGGTGCCCGAATAGATTTCCGAAAGGGCCCAGTCGAAGGCGCCGTCGGTTTCACCGAGCGTGACCTTGCCGAACGAACCCGAAACCCAGAAGGCTTCGTCGTCGAAGGCCGGCGTGCCGTTCATGGCGCCGCCGCCGTTGGTGTCGTCGAGCTGAACCTTGCCGCCGAACTCGACGCCGTTGTCCATGGAGCCGGAGAAGTTGAAGTTGATCACAACATCGTTGTGGAACTGGGTCTCGATGGCATCACCGCCACGGATACCCATCTCGGCGTAGCCCGACAGGGACACTTCCGCAGCCGCAGCGCCAGCGAAGCCGACGAGAGCGGTGGAAGCAAGAAGGATCTTTTTCATTTCGTATTCCCTCGTTGATCATAAGGTAGGCCCAACTCAGGGGAATCCGAATTGGGTATGCCTCTATTTCCGCCCTTGGCCCCGGCAATGCAACGGAAAGGACGGTCGGGGCGGGAAGACTCGGGGGCGATGGTGCACTCTTGCCACAGTGGACTTCCTCAGGCCGGAAATCGCCCCGAACCCCCTGACCTGAAAAGCCTTGTTCGCGCGGGGAGCGTCGGCTAGACAGCGGAAAGGGCAGCCCGGGGGTAGGTCATGAAAGTCCGGAACGTGATGCGCGGGGCGATTCTTGCAGGATTGGTGGCGACGCTCGCCTCCTGCGGCGGAATCGGTTCGGGCGACAGCGGGCTTTTCCGCAAGAACCGCGCGCCCGCGACCGATACCGCCACACTTCAATCGCGAGCGGCGGCGGATGATCAGCGCGCCAAGCTTGCCGCAGTCAACCGTGAAAAGAAGCGCTCAACGGTCTGGGACCTCTTCACCAACTCCTCCGACCCCAACACGACGGTCGAGGTGAACAAGTACCTCTGGCAGGCGTCTCTCGAAGTGCTGGACTTCCTGCCGATCCAGTCGGTCGATCCGTTCTCCGGCGTCATCGTCACCGGCTACGGCACGCCGCCGGGCGGCGGGCGGGCCTATCGCGCCACGATCTACGTGCAGGACCCCGCGCTTGACGCGAGGTCGCTGAAAGTGGCGCTGATGTCGAAGGCGGGCCCGGTCGATCCGGCGACCGCGCGGGCGGTCGAGGACGCGATCCTGACCCGTGCACGGCAGTTGCGCATCCGAGACAGCAAGCTCTGACCCGCCGGGGGCGCCGCCTCTGCCTCACAGACGCAATTCGGACGGAAGGAAGGGCGGAGGGAAACTCTGGACCTTGCGCGCGGCGCTTGTATAACCGGCGGGCCAAGCGCTGAGGATATGAGATGTCGCGTTACGACCCCGCCGTGATCGAACCGAAATGGCAGGAAGCCTGGGAGCAGGCCGGTTGCTTCACCGCCCGCCGCGACCCGGCAAAACGCAAATACTACGTGCTCGAGATGTTCCCCTATCCCTCGGGGCGCATCCATATCGGCCATGTGCGCAACTACACGATGGGCGACGTCGTGGCGCGCTACAAATCGTCTTGCGGGTTTTCGGTGCTGCATCCGATGGGCTGGGACGCCTTCGGCATGCCGGCGGAGAACGCCGCAATGGAGCGGGGCGGCCACCCGAAGGACTGGACCTACGGCAACATCGCCCAGATGCGCGACCAGATGAAGCCGCTCGGCCTCTCCATCGACTGGAGCCGCGAATTCGCGACCTGCGATCCGGACTATTACGGCCAGCAGCAGTCGATGTTCATCGACTTCATGGACAAGGGTCTCGTCTACCGCAAGAACGCGGTGGTGAACTGGGATCCGGTCGACATGACGGTCCTGGCGAACGAGCAGGTGATCGACGGCAAGGGCTGGCGCTCAGGCGCCGAGGTCGAGCGGCGCGAGCTGACCCAGTGGTTCTTCCGCATCTCCGATTTCGCTGGTGAATTGCTTGAGGCGCTCGACGGCCTAAAGGACTGGCCCGAGAAGGTCCGCCTGATGCAGGCCAACTGGATCGGCAAAAGCCGGGGCTTGCAGTTCTCCTTCTCCACGACCGGTGCACCGGATGGTTTCGAGCGGATCGAGGTCTACACGACCCGTCCCGACACGCTTCTGGGCGCGAGTTTCGTCGCGATCTCGCCCGACCACCCGCTGGCCAAGCATCTGGAGCGCCACGACCCGAAAGTGGCCGCCTTCACCGCCGAATGCCGTCGCGTCGGCACGTCGGAAGAGGCGCTGGAAAAGGCCGAGAAGAAGGGCATGGATATCGGGATTCGCTGCCGCCACCCCTTTGATCCCGACTGGGAGTTGCCGGTCTACATCGCCAACTTCGTGCTCATGGATTATGGCACCGGGGCGATCTTCGGTTGCCCCGCCCATGATCAGCGCGACTTTGACTTCGCAACGAAATACGCGCTGCCCATTCCGCCGGTGTTTGTGGCCGAAGGCGCGGATGAGGCGCCGCTTGCCGAAGCCTTCGTCCCGATGAAATCCGATCGCGTCCGCTATATTCGCGGCTTTGCGGGGTCAGAGACCCAAACCGGCGACGACGCCGTCAACGCGGCCATCGACTTCTGCGAGGCGAAGGGTGTCGGGCGTGGCGTGACCAACTATCGCCTGCGCGACTGGGGCGTCAGCCGCCAGCGTTACTGGGGCTGTCCGATTCCGGTCGTGCATTGCGAGGCTTGCGGCGTGGTGCCGGAGAAGAAAGAGAACCTTCCGATCGAGCTGCCCTATGACGTCAGCTTCGACCAGCCCGGCAACCCGCTGGACCGTCACCCGACCTGGCGCGACTGCGCCTGCCCGAAATGTGGCCAGCCGGCGAAGCGCGAAACCGATACGATGGATACATTCGTCGATTCGTCCTGGTACTTCGCCCGTTTCACCGCGCCGCGCGCCGCGACTCCGACGGTGATGGAGGAAGCCGACTACTGGATGAACGTCGACCAGTATATCGGCGGCATCGAGCACGCGATCCTTCACCTGCTCTATTCGCGGTTCTTCGCCCGCGCGATGCACATCTGCGGCCACCTTCCCGCGAAGGCGATCGAGCCGTTCAACGCGCTCTTCACCCAAGGCATGGTGACGCATGAGACCTATGCGACGCGCGGCAAGGACGGCCGCCCGGTGTGGCACACGCCCGACGAAGTGATCCGCGAAGCGGACGGCGCGCACCTGAAGGACGGCACTCCGGTGGAGATCGGGCCGGTCATCAAGATGTCGAAGTCAAAGAAGAACGTCGTCGACCCGATGGACATCATCGCGCGCTACGGTGCCGACACCGCGCGCTGGTTCGTCATGTCAGACAGCCCGCCGGAGCGCGATGTGGAATGGACCGCCGCCGGGGCCGACGCGACCCAGAAACACCTCGCGCGTGTGTGGCGGTTGGCCTCGGAAGTGAACACGCGCGGCGCCGGCGATCCGTCCCATGACGAGGCGCTCTTGAAGGCCATGCATCGCGCCATTGCCGATGTGACCGACGGAATCGAGGGCTTTGCCTTCAACAAGGCCGTCGCGAAACTCTATGAGTTCACCAACACCTTCTCGAAATCGGACGCCTCGGCCGATGCGAAGCGGACGGCGATGCTAACCCTCGCGCAGCTCATGTCGCCGATGGTGCCGCATTTGGCGGAAGACATCTGGTCGATGCTCGGCGGCAAGGGTCTTGTGGCACAGGCGCCGTGGCCCAAGGCCGATCCGGCGATGCTGGTCGAAGACAACGTGGTCCTGCCGATCCAGATCAATGGAAAGCGCCGCGCGGAAATCAGCGTGCCGAAGGACATGTCGCCGGCCGAGGTTGAAAAGATCGTGCTTGCGGACGAAGCTGTGGTGAAGGCGTTGGCGGGGGCCGCGCCGAAAAAGCTCATCGTCGTGCCGGGCCGCATCGTCAATGTCGTCATCTGACCGCCGCGCCTTTCTGTTCGTCCTTGCGGCCCTGCCGCTGACCGCGTGCGGCTTCACGCCCGCCTACGCGCCGGGTGGGCCGGCGGAGGGCCTCCTCGGCCGGGTCGCCGTGGACGCCCCGGAAGACAAGGACGGCTTCGACCTTGTCGCACGGCTGGAGGAACGCCTTGGCCGCACGCGGGTGCCCGACTACCGGCTGTCTTACGACATAGAGACCACGACCGAAGGCCAGCTGATCGGGCTGGACAACAGGATTAACCGCTATCAGGTAATCGCCACCGTCTCCTACGCGCTCCACAACGCGCAGAACGAAGCGGTGCTGAGTTCCGGTGAGGTGTCCTCCTTTACCGCCTATTCGGCTTTCGGCACGTCGGTTGCCACTGCGGTGTCCGAGGCGGACGCCCATACGCGCCTGATGCGTATCCTCGCGGACCAGATCGTGACCCGTCTGATTGCGACGTCGGCGGATTGGAACGGCAAATGAAGCTTGTGGGCGCGGCTGCCAGCAGGTTCTTCGCCAAGCCGGAGCCTGACCGGGCCGGGCTTCTCATTTTCGGCGCGGACGCGATGCGGGTTGCGCTGAAGCGGCAGGAGGTCATCGCCGCGCTGATCGGGCCGGACGGCGAAGCCGAGATGCGGCTGACCCGGATCCCCGGCGGCGACCTGCGCAAGGACCCCGCCCTCGTCGACGACGCGATGCGGGCACAAGGTTTCTTTCCCGGACCGCGCGTCGCCTTCGTCGAGGATGCCGGCGACGCAGCGGCTCCGGTCCTGAAAGCGGCCCTTGCCGGCTGGAACGCGGGCGATGCGATGCTTGTCGTGACGGCAGGCAGCCTCGGCAAGACCTCGGCGCTCAGGAAAGCATTCGAAGATCATCCCAATGCCTATGCCGCCGGCATTTACGACGATCCGCCAAGCCGAGAGGAGATCGAGGCGACGCTGACGAAGGCCGGCCTCAAGGAGATCGGGCGTGAAGCGATGGCGGATCTTCTCGCCCTCGCGCGCGATCTCGATCCCGGCGATTTCCGTCAGACGGTGGAGAAGATCGCGCTTTACAAGTTCGGCGACGCCGCGCCGCTCAGCCCCGCCGATGTCGCCGCCTGCGCGCCGGCGACGATCGAGGCAGAGGTCGACGATGTGCTGCACGCCGTGGCCGAGGCTCGAGCGCCCGACGTCGGCCCGCTCATGCGGAGGCTCGAAGGGCAAGGGGTGAACCCGGTATCTTTATCCATCGCGGCGATGCGCCATTTCCGGACGCTTCACAGCGCCGCCTCAGCACCCGGCGGCCCTGCGGAGGGGATCGCGCGCATGCGGCCCCCCGTCTTCGGCCCGCGGCGCGAACGGATGCTGCGGCAGGCGCAGAATTGGGGGATGCACCGGCTGGAAACGGCCCTCGGCATCCTCACCGACACCGATCTGACGCTCCGCTCCGCATCGCGCGCGCCGGCAATGGCGGTCATGGAACGGGCACTGATCCGGCTGGCCATGCTCAATCGGCGCTGACCGGGCATCTGCCGGGGCAGCCGTTCGGAAACAAGTCTGCTCCGAGATTTCTCCGCGCCAGTCATGGGCGGCGGACGCAAACCGCGCATGGGGCCACTTGCGCCCGCCGCGCCGGCGTGGCTCCATGCGCCGAACCTCAGCGGAGACCGAACATGTACACCGTCATCGGAACCGTAAAAAGCCGCGCCGCGCGCGTCCTTTGGATGCTCGAGGAACTGGAGGTTCCCTTCGAGCACATCGCCGCACCTCCGCAGTCCGAAGGCGTGACGGCATTCAACCCGGCGGGCAAGGTTCCGGTTCTGATCGAGGACGGCACGCCGATCACCGACTCAACCGCGATCATCCAGTATCTCGCCGACAAGCACGGGGGCCTGACCTATAGGGCCGGCACGCTCGACCGCGCGCGGCAGGACAGCCTGACCCAGTTCCTTCTCGACGAATTCGACGCCGCGCTCTGGATGGCCGCCCGCCACAGTTTCGTGCTTCCTGAAGAACTACGCCACGCAGCAATCAAGAACACATTGCGCTGGGAATTCGAACGCAGCCAGAAGACCCTCGCCCACCGCATGGGCGAAGGTCCCTTCCTGATGGGCGAGATGATGACGGTCCCTGACATCATCCTCACCCATTGCGGCAACTGGGCGTTAGGGGCGAAGTTCCCGATCGTGGAACACAAGCTGACCGAATATCTCTCACGGATGCGGATGCGCCCCGCCTATAAGCGCGCGATGGCGCGCTGAGGGCCTGTCCTCAGGGGCACGGCGCGACGTAGCGGTTGCCGTAAGCATCGGTGTAAATGCAATCGCCCGGCGTTTGCGCCTGTCCGATCAGGTTCCCGGCGATCGCGCCGGCCGCGCCGCCGATCAGTGCGCCTTCAACACGATCGCCGTCATCCGAGACCGCAGCACCGAGGACCGCGCCGGCCAGCGCGCCGGTCCCGGTCGCTCGGTCCTGCGGATATCGCACGCGGCAAGGGCGAAAGCGAACGGGGTGATCAGAATGAGCCTATTCATGGTTTCCTCCTGGAACATTGTCCTGAAGGCAACGTGAACAAGCGTGCAAGGGTTCCGCCGGCCCTCAGCGCAGCGCGGCTTTCCGCCCGGCCCAAAGCCCTGTCGCGAGGCAGGCAGTCAGGAGGTATCCGCCCGTCGGCGCCTCCCAGTCGAGCATCTCGCCCGCGGCGTAGACACCCGGCAGCGCCTTCAGCTCCAGATCTTCCGTCAGGCTGTCCCTCGCAATCCCACCGGCTGACGAGATCGCCTCGGCGATCGGGCGCGGCCCTTGATGCGGCACCGGCAAGGCCTTGATCAGGCGGGCAAGTCGGTCGCCCTTCGGCAGAGGGCGCCCCCATTCCTGCAACAACGCAATCTTCACCGGGTCGAGTTTCAGGGCCTTCCTGAGCCAATTGGCGACGGTGTCCTTGCCGGGGCCTGTCGCAAGCCGCCCCATGACCTCGACCAGACTGCGCCCCGGCGCGAGGTCAACGCACAGCGCCGCCCCCTCCCGCACCGGGCGCGAGATCGCGTAGACGCCGCCGCCCTCTATGCCACGGGCGGAAATGACGAATTCCCCGCGTTCGACCCGGTCGCCGGCGATCAGCGCAACACCCTTCACCGGTTGGCCGAAAAACCGCGTCATGTGATCCGACCAGTCCAAGCGGAAGCCCATGTTCGCAGGGCGAAAGGGGGCGATGCCGACGCCTTTGGCGTCGAGCCACGGCACCCATGCGGCGTCCGACCCGAGTCGTGGCCAACTCGCCCCGCCGAGCGCCAGCACCGTGACCGCCGGTCGAAGGCCTTGTCGGCCCTCCGGCGTCTCGAAGACAAATCCTCCGTCCTTGAAACCCGCCCATCGCCAGCGGGTCCGCAACTCCACCCCCGCCTGCCCGAGCCGGGCGAGCCATGCCCGGAGCAGAGGCGACGCTTTCATCTCCACCGGGAACACGCGGCCGGACGATCCGGTGAACAGCTCGACACCCAGCCCCCGCGCCCAAGTCATGACCTCCTCAGGCCCGAACGCCTCCAGCACCGGGCGAAGCCATTCGGTGTCGAACTGTGCCGCGAAAGTCGCGAAGGATTCGTCCTTGGTCAGGTTCAATCCCGACTTCCCCGCCATCAGGAACTTCCGCGCCGGGCTCGGCTTGGCTTCGCAGATGGTCACACGGCGTCCGGCATCTGCGAGAGCCTCGGCCGCCATCAGCCCGGCGGGGCCGGCACCGATGACCAATGCGTCGATCATCTGGGCAGACCGCCCTTCAACTCCACAACCCGGTGCGGATAGGGGATTTCGATGCCCGCCGCCTTGAGCGCGTTCCAGACGGCGAAGAGAACGTGGCTGGCGTATTTGTTGCGCCCGTCATCGATACCGTTGACCCAGTATTCGACCGAGAAGTCGATGCCACTTTCGCCGAAGCCCTTCAGCTCGCAATCCGGGCCTTCCGGCTTTTTCAGCACGAAGGGCAGTGCCTCTACCGCGGCGGTGATGATCGCGGGCACGGTATTGATGTCGGTGTCATAGCTGACCGAGAACGCCACCTCGTAGCGATTGGCACTCCCCTGATCGGAATAGTTCACCACCCGCGTCGTGATGAAATGCTCATTCGGAACGACGATCCAGCGCCCGTCGAAGGTTTCCAGAACGCAGGCACGCGCGGTCATCTTGACGATGGTCCCGGCCTCTCCGCCATCGAGTTCGACATAGTCGCCGACTGTCGTCTGGCCTTCGATCAGCAGGATAATGCCTGAGATGAAGTTCGCGGCGATCTGTTGCAGGCCGAGGCCGATACCGACGCCAAGCGCGCCGCCAAGGACCGCGACGGTCGTCAGGTCGATCCCCATGATGTTGAGCAAGAGCAGGAAGGCCGCGCCGAAGATCACGATCTCGGCCGCCTTGGCGGCGAGTTCGCGCGTCGCCGGGCGCAACTCCTCCTGCGCCTTGATGTAGTCCGCGCTCTGGCGGTTCGACCAGGACCCGAGCCAGAAGAGCAGGCTGCCCGCAATCGCCCCGCGAAGCAGGGACATCATAGAGAATGTGATGTTTCCAAGCTCGATCGTGAGGCTTTCAAGCCATGCCGAAACCTCATCGAGCAGCCCGACCGCATAGAGTGCGGCGACAGGGATCAAAACGTACCGTCCGAGGAACCGCAGGAATGGATCACGTAGGATCTTGGTCGCGAAGATTCGGGCGACGAGGAACAGGAAGAACCGCTTGCCGAAGGCGATGACCGCGCCGGACCCGAAGACAGACCGGGTGAAGGCCTCGCCCACGGCTGTGAAGCCGTAGGCAAGTAGCGGCAGCAGCAGCGGCAGAAAGCCCAAGGCAAACCGGCGGGCTGCGGCGATGGGGCCCCGGGCGCCCTCCTTCGGTCCGATGAAGGCGCTGATCCGCGCCCCGAAGCGGCGCGAGACGAGGACCGAGAGCAGCCAGGACAGAACCAGGAGCGCGAATTGCGACCATGCGGCCGGGCTGGTGAGCCAGCTAAGCGCCAGTTCCCAGCCGTCCTCAAGGTAGGCAAATGCTTTCGCGACGATTTCCGGCTGGCCGTCCATATCGTCCCCTTCGGCTTGCCACTCGAACACATCCTCTGGCAAGAAAGCCGCGTGGAGACAAGGGGAAAGCCCGGTGCATCCGGATGAGAGCGACCCGATCTGCCCGCTCTGCGGGCGTCCGATCCCGCCTGATGTCGCGCAAAGCCGGCACCATCTCGTGCCGCGCCTGAAAGGCGGCAAGGGCGGCGAAACCGTGCTCCTCCACGCGATCTGCCATGCCGAGATTCATGCGACGCTGTCGGAAGCCGAACTCGCCCGCGATCATGCGACGGTCGCGGCGCTCCGCGCCCATCCCCGCATCGCCGCATTCATCCGTTGGGTGGCCAGGCGACCGCCGGGTTTCACGTCGCGCGTGCCGGGGCCGAGGCGGGCGAAGAAGCGCCATTGAAGGGCGCGCGCGCCCGGCGTAGCGTCTCGGCTGCGACGGGTGTGGAGGCAGGAATGGCGTGGGTCTATCTGGCGATTGCGGGCCTATTGGAAGTCGGCTGGGCCATCGGGCTGAAATACACCGAGGGGCTAACCCGCCTTTGGCCGACGATCCTGACGGCGGTGGCGATTATTGGCAGCATGGGCTTCCTCGCGCTCGCGCTCAGGACCCTGCCCATGGGCACGGCCTACGCGGTCTGGACCGGCATCGGCACCGTCGGCACGGTGGCGCTCGGGATCCTTCTTTTCAACGAACCCTCGGACGTGCTGCGGCTTGCCTGCATCGGCCTCATCCTCGCCGGCATCGTCGGTCTTAAGCTCGTTTCCGCCCACTAGCCCGGTTCAGCGGACAAGCGCCTTGATCCCGGCCACATGCGCCGCCGTTGCGCCAAGCGTATCGGCCGACAGCTCCGCCACTGTCGCGCCCAGCGCATCCGCCGGGACGATACGGTCTATCAGCCCCCAGGCCAGCGCCTCCTCGGTTCCGATCTTCTGGCCGGCCATCAGGATCATCTTCGCCCGCGCGGGCCCGACCAGCGCGGCAAGCCGCCCCGGGTCGGAGGGCTGCGGCAGGAAGCCGAGCTTCATCACCGGGTAGAAAAATTTCGCCCCTTCGACCGCGACGCGCAGATCGCAGGCAAGCGCCATGCCGAACGCGCCCCCCGCGAGCGTCCCGTTCAACGCCGCGATGGTGAGACAGGGAAGCGCCGCGATCGCGCCTGAAAGCCGTTCCCAGACCGGGTCCGTGGCAAGACCCGCGCGCGCTTCGTCCAGATCGGCGCCGGCGGAAAAGACCTTGCCCTCGCCGGTCAGGACCAGCGTCCGCGCCTCCTCCCGCCCGGCGGCTTCGGCGAATTCCGCCAGCTCCGCCAGCATCGCGCGTGTCAGAGAGTTTGCCTTCGTCTCGCGCGCGATCACCGCCCGCCACAGACCGCCATCCCTCTCCAACCGGATCATGTGCCACCGCCTTGAAATCGCCCGATTGTTCCCCTGTAACAGCATCCGATGGTGGAATTCCATCCCTTGGCGACCCTTGACCGCGCCCAGCGGCAGGCGGATGCTGCGGCACGTATTTGGAAACAAGGCAGGCATGATTATGAAACAGTGGACAGGTCTCGGCGCCAGTGCGCTTTGCGCCCTTCTGCTCAACTCCACGGCGGTATGCGCGGACGTGACGGCCGAAGAGGTCTGGCAGAGCATGGCCGACTATTACTCGGATCTCGGCCAGACGGTCACGACCGGCTCGAAGGAAATGCAGGGTGACACGCTGGTGATCACCGATGCGGTCTTCGCCACCGACATGCCCGAGGGCAGCTTCTCTGCCACCGTCGGCGAGATCCGCCTGAAGGAACTTGGCGACGGGCGTGTCGAGGTCACGATGTCCGGCGACATCCCCGTCGCGATGCTGACCAAGCCGGAAACCGGCGAAACCGTCGACATGGGGTTGAAGATCACCCAGACGGGTCTTTCGCTGATCGTGTCCGGTACGCCCGAGGATGCCACCTACGATTTCACCGCCCCGGAAATGGCGATCGTCGTCGACGGGATGAAAGTGGACGGCGCCGAGGTGCCGCTGAAGCTCAACGCGACGCTGACCGGCAATTCCGGCAGTTACCGCATGGTGAGCACCGGAGGGCGGTCGGTCACATCGGACATGCGGGCCGAAAAGGTCGATTTCGACATCTCCGCCGAAGACCCCGAGGGCAAGGGCAACTTCTCGGCCTCGGGCTCGCTCACCGGGCTGTCGGGAACATCTTCGGTGACGCTCCCGGAAGGCGTCGACATGGCCGACATGAATGCGGCGCTGCAGGCCGGCCTTTCGATGGACGGCACCTTCTCCTATACCGGCGGCGGTTACGTCATGGATTTCAAGGACGGCGAGGAGACGGTGAATGCCCAGTCCACGGGCAGCGGCGGCTCGCTGCACTTCAAGATGTCGAAAGACGGCCTCTCCTACGGTGGTGAAGGACGGGACACGAAGGTCTCCATGCAGATGTCGGCCTTTCCGGTGCCCATCGACCTCTCCCTGGCACAGTCCGCCTTCGACCTGACCCTGCCGGTCTCGAAGGGCGAGACGGCACAGTCTTTCGGGCTGCTTGTGAAGCTCGTCGACCTTGAAGTGTCCGACGGACTCTGGTCGATGTTCGACCCGACCGGCCAGTTGCCGCGCGATCCCGCAACGCTGATCGTCGACGTCAAGGGCGCGGCGAAGATGCTGGTAAACATCTTCGACCCGAAGGAAGCCGAAACCATCGCCGCCGCCCCGCCGGGCGAAGTCGAATCGCTCGACATCGGAGAGCTCAAAGTCTCCGCCGTCGGCGCCGAACTGACCGGTTCGGGGGCGATGACCTTCGACAATACGATGGGGATGCCGAAGCCGCTGGGCTCCGTCGATCTCCAGCTCGTCGGGGGCAACGGCCTCATCGACAAGCTCGTCGCGATGGGCTTCGTGCCCGAGGATCAGGCGATGGGCGCACGGATGATGATGGGCCTCTTCGCGGTTCCGACGGGCGAGGACACGTTGACCTCGAAGATCGAGTTCAAGGAAGACGGCGGCGTCTACGCCAACGGCCAGCGCATCCAGTAAGGCCGGCCCCATTCATGCGCCACCCGCCGCGCGGCGGGCGGCGTTTCCGTACGCTGGGGGCCGATGCTCTTGCGCCACGGCTCCTGCCCGACTAGGTCCTTAGCGACCACAACCGCATCAGGACCGCTCCCATGCCCGACCGTCTCGCGCCGCTGACCGAGGCGCTTCTCGCCGCCGCGACAAAGGCCGGCGCCAGCGCTGCCGATGCCATGGCGATCGACGGCACCTCCGTCTCGGTGGACGTGCGCGCCGGCGCCCTCGAACAGGCCGAGCGCTCCGAAGGGATCGAGATCGGGCTGCGGGTCCTCGTCGGCACACGCCAAGCCTGCGTTTCTGCGTCGGACACCTCGTCCCGCACCATTGGCGAAATGGCCGAACGCGCCGTCGCCATGGCACGGGAAGCGCCCGAGGACCCGACCCTCGGTCTGGCCGACGAGACGGCACTCGCCCGCGCCTGGGACCTTGTCGCGCTCGACCTCGCCGATCCGGCTGCCGAACCCGACCCCGCCGCGCTTGAGGACGATGCCCGCCGGGCGGAAGCCGCGGCCCTGGAAGTCGAGGGTGTCAGCCAGTGCCAGTCGGCCTCGGCCAGCTATTCGCGCCGCCGCATCTTCCTCGCCGCGACAAACGGCTTTGCCGGCGGCTACGGACGCACCTCGCGCTCCACCTCTGCCGTCGCCATCTCTGGCGAGGGGTTGAAGATGGAGCGGGACTGGGCCGCGGAAAGCCGCACCTATCAATCCGACCTGCCTTCGGCGGAAGAGATCGGCCGCCTCGCCGGCACCCGCGCCGCCGAACGCGCCGGCGCCCGCAAACCAAAGACCGGCGCTTATCCGGTTCTCTTCGACGAGCGCATCGCAAGCGGGCTCGTCGGTCATCTCCTGTCGGCGATCAATGGCAGCGCCATCGTTCGCGGCTCCTCCTGGCTGCGCGACGCAATGGGGCAGCAGGTGCTGCCGAAGGGTCTTTCGATCTACGAGAACCCGCACCGGCCGCGCATCTCCGGCTCGCGCCCGTTTGACGCCGAGGGGCTGGCGACCGTGGCCCGCGACGTCGTCCGAGACGGCATCCTGAAGGGCTGGACGCTCGACCTCGGCACCGCGCGCAAGCTCGGGCTGAAATCGACCGCCTCGGCGACGCGGGGGCCTTCATCGCCTCCCTCGCCCAGCATCTCGAACATTGCGTTGACCCAAGGCGACCACAGCCGCGAGCAATTGATGGAGGAGATGGGGACAGGCCTTCTCGTCACCTCGATGATCGGCTCTTCGATCAACCCGACAACCGGCGACTATTCCCGCGGTGCGTCGGGCTTCTGGGTCGAGAAGGGGCAGATCGCCTATCCGGTCAACGAATGCACCATCGCCGGCAACCTTCGCGACATGCTGCTCCGGATCACGCCCGCGAACGACGCACGGGCACATCTGAGCCATGTGGTGCCATCGCTCCTCGTCGAAGGTCTCACACTTGCCGGCGAATGACCTCGACCTTCTGACCGAGGCCGCGAAGGCGGCGGGCGAGATCGCCCGGCGGTTCTGGCGCCAAAGACCCGAGATCTGGGACAAACCCGGCGGCGCCGGTCCGGTGACCGAAGCCGACCTTGCGGTCAACGCGATGCTGCATGCCGATCTTGGCAGCGCTCGGCCCGACTACGGCTGGCTCTCGGAGGAAACGCCGGACGATGCGGTCCGGCTCGGCCATTCCCGCAGCTTCATCGTCGATCCCATCGACGGTACCCGCGCCTTCATCGAAGGGGATACCAGTTTCGCCCACTCGCTGGCCGTGGCCGAGGACGGAGAGATCACGGCCGCCGTGGTCTACCTGCCGATGAAGAACGCGCTATACGCCGCAACCCGGGGCGGCCCTGCCACTCTGAACGGCCAGCCGATCCGCGCATCGAGCCGAACCAAAACGCGGGGCGCCACGCTCCTGACCTCGAAGCCGAGCCTTGCGCCCGAACACTGGAAGGCCGGCACGCCGCCGCCCTTCCGGCGTGAATTCCGCGCCTCGCTGGCCTGGCGGCTCTGCCTCGTGGCGGAAGGCCGGTTCGACGCAATGCTGACGCTGCGCCAGACCTGGGAATGGGACATCGCCGCGGGCGACCTTATCGCCCGGCAGGCAGGCGCCCGGGTCACTGACCGGGCAGGTCGCGCCATCGCCTACAACACTCCCGTTCCACAGGCAGCAGGCGTCATCGCCGCGCCCGAGCCGCTCTGGCGCGACCTGCAGGGCGCTCTTGCCTGATCCTCATGTGCGGCGTAGGAGGCGGCGCGTTGCGGGTCTGAATGCAGGGGCGGCCGTTTATTCGGCTGGTTTTGGGACGAACAGCTCGGCCGACGCCCGTAGGGCCGTCACTTCCGCGATCTTCTGGTAATCACTGAGTGCCGCGCGCCGCTCGTCTACGATCACCGGTTGGTAGGGCGAGGGCCAAGTCACCAGCCAGACCCTCGCCTCCGGCGCAGCCCGAAGCGCTGCGGCGTAGTCGGAGGTGACGTAACGCCCCTGCGGAATGTAGTAGTAAACTGGCGCCTCCTCCCAACGCTTGTCGAGCACGAAGATGAGGTCGTCAGACCGCAAGTCCGCGCGCATTCCCGCGACCAGTGTCTTGTAGTCACGCGGACTGCCGGGCTTGGCGAAGGAATAGGGCACGCTCGCCGCGAAGACGCCCACGAGAAGCGCCACCGCCCCTCTTCGCAATCCGGTCCGGGTGATGCCTGAAACCGATCCGGCCACGAGGATCACGAGGAACGGGACGAAAACGAGAAAAGCGCGGGTCGCCAGGATCGCGACTTTGGCCGAGAGGATGAAGAGGATGGCGGGCGCCCCGATCGCGATCAGCCAGGCGAGAAGGCGCGGGCCAGAAACGCGCCGACGCCACGCCTCGAAACCGGTCGCGCGCCGCAACTGGGCCTCGACGGCCCGGACGAGGCCCGGAAGGGTCATCGCAAGTACTGGCCCCATGCTCACGATCAAGAGCGCTCCGGTCCGGCGATGCGCGAGGAGGGCGAGCCATACCATCAGGGCCGTCACCGCGGCAGCAACGACGAATGGCAGCCAGCGCGGCAGGTCCGCCGGGGCGGGCGCAGGGCTCGGCCGCTCGGCCGGCGCCCACAGGTTCAGTATCAGGAATGCCACCGCCAGCAGGAAGAGCGCTGCGGCCAAGGGGAGGGGAAGGGCGAGCGGCGGGATCGGTGCGGCATCGTGGCCCAAAAGAAACCCGAATGAGATAAATTCGCCAAGGAACTGCAGCGCCTTCTCCTCCACCGCGCCCTGTCGCATCCGGTAGACGGAATGCAGCAATTCCGGCGCCGACAGCATGACCGCCACGGACTGCAACTGGATGGCCGGGTGCACCCCCACGAAGCGCGGCCGCCAGAGTTCGGACCAGCGAAAACCTGACGCCGAGGGCAGGACGAGCCCGGCCCAAAGGATCTGCATGCCGATCACCGTCCACATCAGCTCGATCGTCGCGACCCCGGCGACGACACTCGCCACATAGCCGGCGCCAAGCCAGAGACGGTGCCTGCCGGCATAGACGAAGCCGAGCAGGAAGAGGGTGGACAGCAACCCCCAGAACGCGCCGACCACGTACATCCGCGCGATCTGGCTCCAGAATATGTGGAATCCGTGCAATGCCAGCAGCACTGCCGCAAGTGCCCCCGCCGCCGGCCCATGGACCCTGCGCCCGACGAGGAAGGCGAGCCAGACCGACACAGCACCGGTGACGGCGCCGGGAAACCGCAGCGACCATTCCGAGACGCCTGCGATCTGGGTCCAGCCGAACATCACGACATACCAGCCCATCGGATGCGGTTCGTCGTGGAAGTGCATCGAGATCACATCGGGGAATGTGAGGCGCGGGGGCGGCACGGAAATGTCCGTCGGAAGCGGGATCCCCGGAACGTAAACCTCCGGATGGCTGATGGAGCGCAGATCCAGATCGTAAAGCCGCAACCCCAATGCGATCGTAACCGAAATGAGCGCGACCCAGACCGGCCACGATCGCTTCACCGATTCCATGACGTTCACGACGCACCATTCATTCTTCAACAGGCATGGATTCGCACGGACTCCACCCTTTTGGGTTGATCCGCGTCAATCGCCTGCCAGGGTCGCGCGCCTTCGCCGGCGCCGCCTTGAGGCCACAAGCCCCATCGCATAGGGTGGCGCCGGAAACCTCGACCACATCCCGGAGATCCTCATGACCCAGCGCTTGCACCTTGTCTTCGGCGGCGAGTTGACGGACCCCACGAAGACAGTCTTCAAGGATCCCTCGAATATCCATGTCGTCGGCATCTTCCCTAACTACGAGACCGCCTATAACGCGTGGAAAGCCGAGGCACAGCGCACCGTGGACGACGCGCATACGAGGTATTTCATCGCCCATATCCACCGCCTGCGGGACGAGCAAACCGAGGCCGGCCCGACCGAGGAGCTCGGCTCCTGAGGCGCGGCGGCGATGGGACGGTCGCTTGCCCTCGCGCTCTATCTCCTGGCCGCCGAGCGGGGCGGTCCCGGACTCGTTCCACCACGCGCGGACCGGCCGGACGGTGTTCTCGTCTGGCTCCATCTCGGCGAAGGCGCTGCGCTGCGCAGCCTCGCGCAGCTTGCCCGGCAGCTTCGCCGGGAACGGGGCGACCTGCACTTCCTGATCACTGCGGAAGGCACAGAAGCGCCCAAACCTGACGGCTTTCCAAGTGGAACGGTGACCGACATCCTGCCGCCCGACCGCCTGCCGGCGCTCCGGCCGTTCCTCG
>JBNKFC010000356.1:0-35477 GCA_050289105.1 Paracoccaceae bacterium
GTGGGGACGAGCGTCACGAAAGGTCGGGCAAGGTCGAGACGATATCACCCTTGCCCGCAACCTCTCGCCGCCGCACCCGGCACACAAAAGCAAAGCGACCGCAGATCACCTTCTTGTCGGGAATCAACTTCTCGTCCGGCGTGGCAATGACTAGCTGGATATCCCGCGATGGAGTTCAGGTACAACAGCGCCCAGCCCCCGACACTGACTGCGCAAGAGTGTGCAAGATGCCGATGAATGTGACAAGCGCCTGACGTTAGTGGCGATCCCGCGAGGACTCGAACCCCGAACCTGCTGATTAGAAGTCAGCTGCTCTATCCAGTTGAGCTACGGGACCGCTGCGCTTCCTTTAGCGGCAGCATCGCGTGTCAGGCAAGACCAAGCGTCATGAAGACCGAATTCGGGTCCAGGCGGTAACCCTCGAACGGACCGCATTCGACAAAGCCTGCCCGCGCGTAAAGCCCGCGCGCGGCGGTGAAGCCCGGTTGGACGCCGGTCTCGAGGCTGAGCCGCCGATATCCCGCCGCCCGCGCCTCGGTCACGAGGTGATCGAGCATCCGGCGGGCCAGTCCCCGGCCCCGTTCCTCGATCAGTACATGCATCGACTTGATCTCGGCATGGCCATCGTCGATCCGCTTCAACGCCCCCATGCCGATTGGCCGCCCGGCCTCGCGCATCACGAAGAAGTCGATACCCGGAGCGGCCAGCGCATCCGCCGGCAGCATATGGATGCTCTCGGGCGGCGTTTCCGAATGCATGTCTGCGGTGTGCCGCTGGTGCAGCAACCCCAGGTCGGCGCCAAGCGGACTTTCGCGGGCGATGGCGATCATTGCTGGCCACCCAGAGCGGACATGTCGAGCCCGTTGACCGTCACCTTGCCATCTGGCGTCATCTCGACGGTCCAGACAAAGCGGCCGACGCCGGCGGGCTTCGCGATCCCGCGCAGCATCATCAGCCCCGGCACAGCGCCTGACCGGACCTCTTCGGGCGCGGCGTTCAATGCCTCCAGCACCGCCTCGATCCCGGTCGCGCCGATGGTCACGCTGCCCTCGGGCATGACGCCGGGACCGGCATCGAAACCGCCTCCGACATCGAGCGTGTAGATCGCGGATGCCACTCCCTGCGGGCCAAGCGTGATCGTCACCTTCCCGTCAGGCAGCAGCGCCTCAAGCATACGCGCTTCGAAGACCGGGCCGGGGTTGAAGTCCGGCCCGAGTTCGTCGAGCAGGAAGGACGCAGGAGCTGCCAGATCAAAGCCTGAGACCGCGAAATCAAACGTCACTTCCTTCGGCAGAAGTGCGGGCACCCAATCCGGCACGACGTCGGTCGGTAGGTCGAGCCCTTTGACCGAGATCATCTCGCGGAACCGACCGTCGGCGACCGCGCCGCTCATTTCGACCGCGATCTGTGCGCTGTCCGCCCCTCCCGATCCGAACGGCGTGGTGACGGTGATCTCATGGAGCTCGCCCTCGCCGTCAAGGCTGTTCCAGAACGGCAGCGCACCGCGGACTGCGGCTTTCAGCCCGTCGAGATCCGCCTCTATTGCCGCCGTCGACGAATGGGCGACGAACCAGGACAAAAGTCCGAAGATGCCTTCCGTTCGCAACCCCTTTCCGGTCATGACGGCATCGTAGCGCGCGGCCGTGACCCCGATTTGCATTGGCTCGGAAAGGCCCGGCGCCACCCCGTCGAGCCCGGCGGCGATCCCAAAATTCTCCGAGATGCCGAATGCGGAATACCGGATGGTGGTGTCCACCCCGCCGCCAAGTGCCGCAGTCGCGTCCGATGTGATGTCCACGCTGTCGATCATGTAGGTGACCTCGGTGGTCGGACCGCTCGGATCGGTAATCCGCTCATTCACGCGCATGTTCTCGATCCGCGCCTCGGACAAGACGAACGCCATCAGCGCCTCGTCGAACACTCCGGTCCAGCGCATTGCGTCCGACCCCATGTCCAGTGACAGCGTTCCCGGAAGATCGAACTTGATCGCAAAGGGCTCGTCTTGCTCTACCCCCCAGAGTCCGCCGCCCTGATCGGTCAGCGTGAGGTGCATTGGAGAGATTGCGCCCGTCGCGCCCGCCTCTTTGGCCAGCGCGAGAAGGGGTGTCGCATCGAGCGTCAGCGCGTAGGTCTCGCCCTTTGGCACCACCGCAACGACGCCGCTCGTCTGCCCGAGATAGGCCCGCAGGCCCGCCTCGATCCGCGCTGCGCCCTCCGGCGACGCCGGCTCCGCCAGAAGCGGGCCGGCGGCAACGCAGAACGATGCCAGAAGGGAAACGCGAAGGGACATTGGACTACCTGTTCGTTCACATAAAAGAAGGGGCGCTCGAACGCGCCCCCGTCGGGCCGCGCGATCAACGCGGCCTCCGCATCCGGCGCTCAATGTGTCCAGGGGCTGCGGCGGTCGGTGGCGAAGTTCTCGCCATAGCCGCGCGGGCGGACATTTGGCTTGCGCTTGTGCGGTTCGGACACCGCATAGTCGATGCCGTGAGCGCGGGCATAATCCTCGGCCTCTTCGCGGCTCTCGAACCGAAGGCGCACCTGAGTCTGGGTGTCTCCCGATCCCGTCCAGCCCATCAGCGGATCCACCTCGCGCGCCTCCGACGGGGCAAAGTCGAGGATCCAGGCCTTGGTCTTCGCCGTTCCCGACTGCATCGCATTGCGGGAGGGCTGGTAGATGCGCGCACGCATGGGCAAACTCCGTCTCGTTGCGTTCCTTATCCAGAAACTGGCAGGGCCTTGCAAGGGGGGATCCCCCGGGGCCGGTCGCAGGACGTGGACGGTGTTCGCCACCTAATCCATTGCGCCAGCAGAAAACCGGATGTCGCGGACATCAGCCTTGAAGAACGGGAAATAGTCGTCGGTGCCGAAGAAGTACCCACCCTCGACATGGGTCGGCAGCGTGAACCCCGAGAAGGTCCGGAACTCGGACAAGGCCCCGCCGAAGGTCTGAACTCGGTACTTCCGTTCGGCGTTGACGTCGCTCCAACGGGGAAACCGGACGATCACGGGGCGCCCGGCATCGTCCACCGTAACCTCCACCGACTGAGAGAGCTCGCCCTCGGTGACGGTCACGCGTGCCGTCGTGTCATCGACGTGTGCCCAGTCGATGCCGGGCCGAGGCAGAAGCGCGGCAGGGGACCAGAACACCGATTCGGCCACGTAGCGGCCATAGGCCGAGCGGGCATGATCGGGATCGCCGCCGAGCCGCACGACCGGGATCAGACCCATGAACCAGAACCGGGTCCAGCTGCCGCTGTCGGACCCGGAAATCCGCATCATTCCGCGCGACGCACTCATCTTCCACACGAAGCCGTGTGGCGAGGCGAGCGTCTGTTCCGCCGTCATGGACATGTAGCCAGCCGTCTCATCGGTCGGCAGGCTGAACTGGCCGGTCATGGAGATCTCCGCCACCGTATGGAGCGGCGTCCCCGGCGCGATGGTGAAGGCGAAGTAGCGCCGCGCGGGGTCCGGCAAGGCAGCGACCATCGACGCATCGAAGCGCGCGGGCGACAAAGGCTGAAAGGCGAGGAGGCGCAGCCGCTCAACCTCGTCCGCCTTGTGATCGGACCAACGCCACAAGGCAAGCCCGCACAAGACCGAGACAAGCAGCACACCGACGGTCACGAATACGGTCTTCATTGGCCCCTCTCACTGGGCGGCAATACTGGACGGGCGAGAGAGGCCGTCCTTGCGTTCAATCAAGCGGTCGTCACGAAAATGCCGGACACGGCTCCCATTCCGTCGCGATTTCCGGCGGCAAGCGATCTCTCGGCCCTGCCGCGCATCCGGCGCGGGCGTCCGGTCGCATGAACCCGGTCACCCCGCGTGAAAGAAGTCGTAGACCGTCTGGGCCGTCGCGGCGGAAATGCCCTCGACCGCCGTCAGGTCGTCAAGCCCCGCGCGGGCGACGGCTTTCGCGGAACCGAAGTGCTGGAGAAGCGCGCGTTTGCGGGTTGCGCCGATACCCGGGATATCGTCCAGGGGTGTCGCGCCGACGGCCTTCGCGCGCTTGGCGCGGTGGGCGCCGATGGCCCAGCGGTGGGCCTCGTCGCGCAGGCGCTGGATGTAGTAGAGGACCGGCGCATTGTGGGGCAGGGCGATTGGCCGCTTGCCGGGGCGATGGAATTCCTCTTTCCCGGCATCGCGGTCAATGCCCTTGGCGACGCCGATCATTGCGATATCGTCGACCCCCATCTCCTCCATGATCCCTGCAACGGCCGAGACCTGTCCGGCGCCGCCGTCGATGAGAAGGAGATCGGGCCAGGCCTCGGTCTCGCGGTCGGGGTCTTCCTTGAGAAGACGGGTGAAGCGTCGGCTTAGAACTTCTTTCATCATGCCGAAGTCATCGCCGGGCGTCAGATCGGTGCCCTTGATGTTGAACTTGCGGTATTGGCTTTTGACGAACCCTTCCGGCCCGGCCACGATCATGCCACCGACGGCGTTCGTGCCCATGATGTGCGAGTTGTCATAGACCTCGATCCTGCGCGGAGGGGCGTCGAGGTCGAAGGCCTCTGCAAGGCCTTCGAGAAGTTTCGACTGAGCGGCGCTTTCACTCATCCGCCGGCCCAGGCTTTCGCGGGCGTTGCGCGTGGCGTTCTCGACCAATTCCGCCTTCTCGCCGCGCTGGGGCACGGCGATTTCCACTTTTCGTCCGGCGCGGTCGGAAAGAAGCTCGGTCATGAGGTCGGCATCCTCGATGGGATGCGACAGGAGGATCAGGCGGGGCGGTTCCTTGTCGGCATAGAACTGGCCGAGGAACGCTTCCAGCACCTCGGGCGCTTCGGCGCCGGAGCCGGTCTTTGGGTAGAAGTCGCGATTGCCCCAGCTTTGGTTGGCGCGGATGAAGAACACCTGCACGCAAGCCTGACCGCCCTCCATGTGGAGCGCGACGACATCGGCCTCGGCCACGCCGCGCGGGTTGATGCCCTGCACCTGCTGTATCTGGGTCAGCGCCTTGATCCGGTCACGCAGGGCTGCGGCGCGTTCGAACTCCATCGCGTCCGAGGCCTCCGCCATCTCTGCGGCCAGCTTCGACTGCACCTGGGTCGAGCGGCCCTCCAGAAACCGCTCGGCGTCGGACACCAGCGCGCCATACTCCGCCTCGCTCACATATCCGACGCACGGCGCGGCGCAGCGCTTGATCTGGTAGAGAAGACATGGCCGGGTACGGCTTTGGAACATCGCATCCGAGCAGTTCCGAAGCAGGAAGACCTTCTGCAACTGGTTGAGCGTGCGGTTGACGGCGCCGGCCGAGGCGAAGGGGCCGTAGTAATTCCCCTTTTCCTTCTTCGCCCCCCGGTGCTTCTTGATCTGCGGGAACGGGTGTTCCTTCGAGACGAGGATGTTCGGGAACGACTTGTCGTCGCGCAAGAGGACGTTGAAATAGGGTTTGAGCTGCTTGATGAGGTTCTGTTCGAGCAGCAGCGCCTCGGTCTCGGTCCGGGTGGTCAGGAACATCATCGAGGCGGTGGCGTGGATCATCCGTGCGATCCGGGCGGAATGGCCCGAGGGGCGGGCATAGTTCGATACCCGCGCCTTGAGGTTGCGCGCCTTGCCGACATAGAGGACCCGCCCCTCGGCATCGAGCATGCGGTAGACGCCGGGCTGCGCCGTCAGCGTCTTCAGATAGGACTGGATCAGGGCATGGCCCGAAAGCTTCCCCTGCGTCGCCTCATTCATCCTTTTCTGCCCTTCCCGCCGGCCTGCGCGGCCCGGCGACGATTCTCTCACTCGGCTGCACTCTTACGCGTCACGGCGCAAGTGAAAACCTGTCCACGGAAAATGTGGATAACTCTGTCGAAAAGATTTGGGCATGCGGAAATTATCGTTGTATTCGGCAGGTTTCGTTGCATTGCCTAATTTTTAGGCGATCTCGCAAAAGTCTGAAAATTAACGATTTTTTTCGTGATATCCGCAAATCCCTGAAAATATTGAGAGAATCGTCACAGCTTTGTTACGCGCGCGTTACAAGTGGACAAGTCAAGCCCGGGGTGCCGTATTTCCAACCGAAAATCGCTAGCCCACACCCAAAATATCGGGCGTCTTCCAGCCCAGATGCTGGCCGCCATCGACGCAAAGAAGCTGCCCGGTGACGGCGGGCGCATCGAGAAAATATCCAAGCGCCGCGCAGACATCCTCCGGGTTCGCACCACGTTGAAGAACCGCGCCGGCGCGCTGGGCGCGAAATTGGGCTTCGGTCTGCTTGGCGCCTTGCAGGGTCGATCCGGGACCGATCGCATTGACGCGGATGTCGGGACCGAGCGCGCGGGCTGCGGTCTGGGTGAAGGCCCAAAGCCCCATCTTGGCGATAGTATAGGACATGAATTCCGGCGTGAGCTTGCGCACCCGCTGGTCGAGCATGTTGACGACCAGTGACGAAGCGCGCATCTCGCCGTCCACTCGGGTCGCCTTTGGGGCCTGCGCCGCGAAATCCTGGGTCAGCGCAACCGGGGCGCGCAGATTGGATTCGATGTGCCGGTCCCAGCTTTCGCGGGTTGCGGTCCAGATGTTGTCGTATTCGAAGATCGAGGCATTGTTGACGAGGATCGTCAAAGGCCCACCCAAAGCGGCGGCGGCCTGCCCGATGAGCCCGCGCGTCTCCGCTTCGACGAGGAGGTCGGCGCGAAGCGTTTCGGCCCGAACGCCGAGCCCGCGCGCCTCTTCCGCCAGTTTCTCGGCCGCGTCGGCGGAGGTCGCGTAGTGAATCGCCACGTCATGACCCCGCGCGGCGAGGTGAAGCACCATCGCCCGGCCAAGCCGGTGCGCCGCGCCGGTCACGAGTGCCCGTCCGCTCATCCCTTTGCCCCGCAGTCACACGGGCCGGAACCGATCTTGGGCCGGCCGCAGTCGGGACAGCGCGCGGCCGACAGCCGCTTGGGACCGCGTCGCGGAAACCGGAGCCGCCCAAAAAGCGCGAGCACCGCCATGCCGATGAGAAAGAAGGTGAATACCTTGACCATGTCAGAGCCCGTACCGCGCCCAGAGCGCGCGGTCCTCGATCTGATCCATCGCCTCGCCCAGCACCCGCGCGCCGAACCGCTGGAAAATGGACCTTTTCACCCCGTAGGGCACCAGCTTGACCTTATCACCGTAGAGCGCCTTCAACTTCGGCACCATGTGCCCGATGCCGTCCGCCAATCCCTCATCCACAGCCGCCTGGCCGACCCAGACATCGCCGGTGAAGAGGTCCTTGTCCGTCAGCTTGCCGCCGCGCCGGCCCGTGACCTGCGCCTTGAAGGCATCGTGTATCGGTTCAAGGATCGCCCGGAGCCGGGCGACGTCCTCGGGCTTTTCCGGGCGGAACGGGTCGAGGAAGCTTTTCGACTTGCCAGCGGTGTGGACCCGCCTCTCGATCCCGTGGCGGGAGAGGAAATCCGGAAAGCCGAAGCTGGACGAGATGACGCCAATCGATCCGACGACAGAGCTCGGATCAACCCAGATGTCGTCGCCCGCGGTAGCCAGCCAATAGCCGCCTGATGCCGCGACGTCCTCGACAAAGGCGTGGACGGGGATCCTCTTTTCCTCCGCCAGCCGCCGGATGCGGGCTGCGATCAGCGCCGACTGGACGGGCGAGCCGCCAGGCGAATTGACGGCAAGCGCAACCGCTGCCGGCTTGCCGCGTGCGAAGGCCTTTTCGATGACCGGGGCAAGGGTGGCGTCGTTTAGTCCCGATCCCACGCGGCCACCCGACGAGATGACGCCCTGAAGGCGGAGCACCGCAATCCGCGGCGGCGATTTGAGAAAGGGAATGAAACGTCTCATGGCTTCCCATGTAGTCCCGGGGCGCTTGGCGAACAATAGAGGATGGCGCCTTCCCCGTCCCGATGGAGACCGCTAGGCTCAGCACATGATCGACAAGCTCGAAATGTTCATCGCCCTCGCCAATGAGCGGCACTTCGGTCGCGCCGCCGAGGTTGTGGGGATCACGCAGCCCTCGCTCTCTTCCGCGATCCGCCAGTTGGAGGAGCAGCTCGGTGTGCAACTCGTCTTCCGCGGATCGCGGTTTCAGGGGCTGACGCCGGAAGGGCAGCGCGTGCTCGATTGGGCGCTTCGCATCGTCGGCGACGCGCGCACCATGCGCGACGAGATGCGGGCGCTGAAGCACGGCGTGTCCGGCAATCTCAGGATCGGTGTCATCCCGACGGCTTTGCCGATGATCGCCAAGCTGACGGTCCCATTCCTCGACCGCAACCCAAGCGTCAATCTGACGATATTGTCGCGGACCTCGGTCGAGATCCTGGACGGGATCGAGCGGCTGGAGCTGGATGCCGGGATCACTTACCTCGACAACGAGCCCCTGGGTCGCGTCAGTCAGGTGCCGCTCTATCGCGAAACCTACCGACTTCTGATCGCGTCGACCTCGCCGTTGACCCGGCGACGGTCCGTGACTTGGGCCGAGGCAGCGCAAGTGCCGCTATGCCTCCTGACCGGAGACATGCAGAACCGTCGCATCGTCAACCAACATCTGGCGGAGGCGGGGACGGCGGTGAAGGCGGCGGTCGAATCCAACTCGACGATCGCGCTGATTGCCCATGTCGCCACGGGACGCTGGGCGTCGATCGTCCCTGAAACGCTGGCGGCCCTGCATGTGGCCGGTTCGGGCCTCAGGGCCATCCCGATCGTGGAGCCGGAGGCGAGCCATCTTGTCGGCCTCATCGCGGCGCATCGCGAACCGCACACGCCGGTGTTGACCGCAATCCTGGAGGAAGCCCGGAAACTCGCCGCCGTTTGAGCGGGATCGAGGGGTGGCTTCTCGTGAATGCCGCCCATCTGGTGGAGGTTTGACAAAGACGGTCTTTCCTGCCCGTGAAGCGGATCAGCCCGCCTTCTCAAGGATCGTTCGAAGATCGGCCGCGTCGAGTGCTGCGGGATTTGTCTTCATCGAAGATGACGCCAGTGCTGCCTCGGCCACCTTTCCGTGATCGGCGGCCCCAAGGCCCAGTTCCGACAGCCGCGGAAGTCCCTCGCCGTGGATCCAGTCCTCGATCTGGTCAACGCCACCGAAGGTTTCCGCTATCCAGCCCATCACCGCAGCTATCCGTTCCGACGGAGCGCGGACGGCATTCATCCGCAGCACATGCGGAAGAAGGGTTCCGCAGATCGCCCCGTGTGCGGCGCCGGTCATGCCGCCTACCGGTCCGGCCAGCCCGTGCACGGCGCCAAGCCCGCCATTGGCAAGGGCCAGCCCTCCGCAGAGGCTGACCCAGGCCATGCGGTCGCGGGCGCCGGCGTCTTCTGCCTCCATCAGTCGTCGAAGGGCGCTCAGCCCCATCGGGATCGCGGAGCGGCACAGCGCGTCGGTGTAAAGATTGGCCCGCGTTGACAGATAGGGCTCCATCACCTGCACCACCGCGTCGAGGCCAGAGGCGAGCGTCACCGGCTTCGGACAGTGATCTGTCAGCGCCGGATCGACAATGGCCAGATCGGCGATCATCCGGTCGTCGCGCAAACTGACCTTGCGGCGGTGCTCCGGTACGTCGATGACGGCATTCTTCGTGACCTCAGCACCGGTGCCTGCCGTCGTCGGGATCGCGACGAAGGTCAGCGGATCGGCGGTGAGCGGCAAGCCGCGTCCGACAACCTCAAGGTGATCCATCGCGGCTCCCGGTGCGGGAATGAGCGCCGCGACGGCCTTTGCCAAGTCGATGACCGCGCCGCCGCCGAGGCCGATCACAAGATCGGCGCCCTTTGCCGCCGCGACCGCCTCTTCCAGCATCGGCAGCGTCGGCTCGCGCGGGCAGATATGGGGAGTGACGGCAATGCCGGCCGCGCGCAGGCCGGCGATCAGCCACACAGCCCGATCCGGATTGCGGCCATGGACGACGAAGGCATGGCTCCCCATCGCCGCGATCTCGGAGAGGGTGGCGCGTGCCTCCCCACGTCCGAAGCGGATGCGGTTCGGCTGAGCGATCGTGAACGGCGTGATCATACTGTCAGCGTCGCCGCCACGGCGCGTTGCCAGCGGTCGTATTTCTCGGCGCGAATGGCCTCGCTCATCGCCGGTTCGAACCTCCGGTCGAGCGCCCATACCTTCGCAAAACCTTTGGCATCCGGATAGACCCCGGCGCGCGAGCCGGCGAGCCAGGCGGCGCCGAGCGCGGTCGTCTCAAGTACCTGTGGCCGGTCCACCGGGGCGCCGATGATATCGGAGAGAAACTGCATCGCCCAGTCAGAAGCGGTCATCCCGCCATCGACCCGGAGCACGCCATCGGCCGCGCCACCCCAGTCGGCCCGCATCGCCTCCAGAAGGTCACGGGTCTGGTAACCGACGCTTTCGAGCGCCGCCTTCGCGAACTCGGCCGGGCCCGAATTGCGGGTGAGACCATAGACCGCGCCCCGACACTCGGCGTTCCAGTAGGGTGCGCCGAGGCCAACGAAGGCCGGAACCAGCACCAGGTGCTGCGCGGGATCGGCGGCTTCCGCGAGGGCCTTTGTCTCGGCGGCATCGCGGATGATCCTAAGACCGTCTCGCAGCCACTGCACCACGGCGCCGGCGATGAAGATGGAGCCTTCGAGCGCGTAGGTGGGCTTGCCGTCGAACTGATACGCGATCGTGGTCAGAAGCCGGTTCTTCGACGCAACGGGCTCCGCCCCGGTATTCAGGAGTGCGAAGCAGCCGGTGCCATAGGTCGATTTCATCATGCCGGGTGCGAAGCAGGCCTGACCGATGGTTGCCGCCTGTTGGTCGCCGGCGACGCCGTAGATCGGGATCTCGCGGCCGAAGAGGTCTGCCCGGGTTGTGCCGAAGTCGGCGGCGCAATCTCTGACTTCAGGAAGCATGGCTTCCGGAATTTTCAGGATTTTCAGAATGTCTTTATCCCATCGGCCTTTACGAATATTATAGATAAGCGTCCGCGCCGCATTTGTGGCATCGGTCGCATGCACTTTTCCGCCCGTCAGCTTCCAGATCAGATAGGAATCCACGGTTCCGAACAGCAGCTCCCCCGCCTCGGCCCGCGCTCGCGCTCCTTCGACGTTGTCAAGAAGCCAGGCGAGTTTCGTGCCCGAGAAATAGGGGTCGAGCAGAAGCCCCGTCCGCTCCGAGATCATCGGCTCATGCCCCTCGGCCTTCAGCCGCTGGCACATGTCGGAGGTCCGCCGGTCCTGCCAGACGATGGCGCGGTGAATGGGCTCTCCGGTCTTGCGGTCCCAGACCAGCGTCGTCTCGCGCTGGTTGGTGATTCCGATGGCGGCGATGTCCTTCACTCCGACCTTCGCCTTTTCGATCACCGACCGCGTCGTCCCGGCGACGGAGGACCAGATGTCGCCCGGATCATGCTCCACCCAGCCCGAGGCGGGGAAATGCTGGGGGAATTCTTCCTGCGCGACGGCCTTCACCTTCAGGCCCGCGTCGAAAAGGATCGCTCGGCTCGATGTCGTGCCCTGGTCGATCGCCAGAATATAAGTCATGCCGTCCCCCTTTCGGCCATCCATGCGTCGAGCGCCGCGATCTCGTCGCCGGTCATCCTGAGACCTAGCTTGGTCCGACGCCAGACCACGTCATCGGCGGTTTTCGCGTATTCCCTGTCCATGAGCCAGCGGACCTCGGCCTCCGTCAAGCCCGCGCCGAAAGTCCGGCCGAGCTCGGCGGCCGAACGCGCGCCGTCCAGAACCGCTGGCGCCTCGGTGCCGTAGGTGCGGATCATTCGCCGTGCCGTGAAGGCGTCGAGGAAGGGGTGACCCGCGGAAAGGTCCGAAATCAGCTTCGCCACGCCGTCCACCGGGAAATCGCCGCCCGGCAGAGGCACGCCTGCGGTCCAGTCGCCCTTCGTCACGCCAAGAAGCGGCACGATCTTCGCCATCGCGGCCTCGGCCAGCTTGCGATAGGTGGTGATCTTGCCGCCGAAGACGTTGAGGACCGGTGCGCCGTCGGTATTGACGGTCAGGACGTAGTCGCGGGTCGCCGCGCTAGCCGAGCTTGCGCCGTCGTCGTAGAGCGGGCGGACCCCGGAATAGGTCCACACCACGTCGTTGCGCGTGACCGGGCGCTTGAAATATTGCGATGCGAAGGCGCAGAGGTAATCCTCTTCCGCCTCGGTGCAGCGTGCCTCTGACGGATCGCCCTGATGGTCCTGATCGGTGGTGCCGATGAGGGTGAAATCCTCCTCATAAGGGATCGCAAAGATGATCCGGCCATCGGTGCCCTGGAAGAAATAGGCGCGGTCGTGGTCGAATAGCCGCTTCGTGACGATGTGCGATCCCCGGACGAGACGGATGCCGGCCTTCGGAACGAGATGCGCTGTATCGCGGACGATGCGTTCCACCCAGGGCCCGCCGGCATTGACGAGCATCCGGGCGCGGAACCGCTTTTGCCGGCCCTTGAGGGCGACGGTCACCTCCCACACATCCCCAACACGGCGGGCGTCGGTGACCTTGGCGCGGGTCATGATCTTCGCCCCCCGCGCCTCGGCATCGCGGGCGTTGAGGACGACGAGCCGTGCATCCTGCACCCAGCAGTCGGAATATTCGTAGGCATGTTCGAACTTGGGGTCGAGGACCGCCCCCGCCGGGTCGCTGCGCAGGGCGAGCGTGGCGGTGCCGGGCAGGATCTTTCTTCCTCCGAGATGGTCGTAGAGGAAAAGCCCGAAGCGGATGAGCCAGGCGGGACGGCGGCCGCGCATCCATGGCATGAAGACTGAGAGAAGCCGCGAGGTTGGCGTGGCGCTCTCGAAGCGCATGTCGCGGTGGTAGGGCAGGACGAAGCGCATCGGCCAGCTGATATGCGGCATCGCACGCAACAGAACCTCGCGCTCGATCAATGCCTTCCGGACAAGCCCGACCTCGAAATACTCGAGATAGCGCAGCCCGCCGTGGAAGAGCTTGGTGGAGGCCGAAGACGTCGCCTGAGCCAAGTCCCCCATCTCGGCCAAGGCGACGGACATTCCCCGCCCGGCCGCGTCGCGGGCGATGCCGACGCCATTGATGCCGCCACCTATTACGAAAAGATCGTAGGCCGGTTCGGGATTGTCTTCGGAAACCACGTCGTCCTCCGGGAATGCCACACGGTTATCGCGCTCCCATGCGCGTTTTGTCAACTTTGAGGTTCGTATTTGTTCGTTTTTGATGACATCGACGCGCGTTTGCGGTAGCTCTCTCCTACAGGAGCGGGAGGACCACATGGCGCTGAGTTTCCGGCAAAGTGAGATTCTCGACATCGCGCGGGCCGAGGGGCGCGTCGCCGTCGAGGAACTCGCGGAACGGTTCGGAGTCACGCTCCAGACCATCCGCCGCGACCTTGGCGATCTGGCCGATGCCGGGAAGCTCGACCGTGTGCATGGCGGCGCGGTGTTGCGGGCCGGAGTCACGAATATCGGCTACGAGGAGCGCCGCTCGATGAATGCCGACGCAAAGGCGGCCATCGCCCGGACCTGCGCGGCGGCGATCCCCGACAATTCCTCGCTATTCCTCAATATCGGTACGACGACGGAAGCGGTGGCACGGGCGCTTCTGCACCACCACAACCTGACCGTGGTCACGAACAACATGAACGTCGCGAATATCCTCGCGGCGAATGAAAGCTGCGACGTGATCGTCGCGGGCGGCGTTCTGCGCCGGTCCGACGGGGGCCTCGTGGGCGATCTTACGACCGAGGCGATCGGGCATTTCAAGGTAGATTTCGCGATCGTCGGCACATCTGCGCTCGATGCCGACGGCGATCTTCTCGACTTCGATCCGCAGGAGGTGCGTGTTGCCCAGGCGATCCTAAAACAAGCGCGAGAAAGCTGCCTGGTCGCGGATGCGTCAAAACTGACGCGGAAAGCCCCGGTGCGGATCGTCTCGCTCTCCGAGATCGGGCGGGTCTTCACCGACCGGCCGCTGCCCGTGGCGCTGGCGCGGAAATGTCGGGATTGGGGAACCGTGGTCGTGTTGCCCGATCAGCCGATATAGTCGGTCAGGACCGCGCGGACTCCCTTGGACCAAAGGTTGTCGAGATGAGCGGAGAAGGCGGCGGCGAACTTCGGGTCGCTGCCGAGCGGGCCGAAAACCGTCCGGTTGGAGAGGAACGCAGAGGCATCGGTCTTCGCCGCGAGTGCGCGCGCCTTCAGATCTGCTGCGTTGTCGTCGTTCGGCGGAATGTCCCGACCCGCCTCGTCGGTTCCCGCGCAATAGCGACACCAGAGCGCCACTTCGAGCGCGAGTCCGTCGAAGGGTAGACCCCGCGCCAGTGCGTCGGCCAGCGTCGGCAGGATGAACTTCGGCTGCCGGTTCGACCCGTCGAGGCAAAGCCGCGGGATCGTGTCTCCGACGGCGGAATTCGAAAACCGCTCCGTCACCTTGGCGAGATAGGCGTCATAGCTGACGCCGGGGATCGGCGCGAGGGTCGGCATGATCTCTCGCCGTTCAAGCGTGTCGAGCCAGCGGGCGATCAGTGGATCGGCCATCGCGTCGTGAACGAAGTGGTGGCCGAGAAGCGCCGAGGGATAGGCGATGGCGGCATGGCCGCCGTTCAGGATGCGGAGTTTCATCAACTCGTAGGCGGCGACATCGGCCACGAATTCCGCGCCGACCTTTTCCAGGGGTGGACGACCTTCGGGAAAGTGATCCTCCAGCACCCATTGACGGAAAGGTTCGCAGGCGACGGGAACCGCATCGACGAGGCCGAAGCGTTCGGACACCAGCGCCCGTTCGCGATCCGACGTCGCTGGCGTGATGCAGTCCACCATGGAGTTCGGGAAGGCGACGTTGTCCGCGATCCAGTCTGCGAAGGCAGGATCGGACACCCGCGCGAGGCCGGTGATCGTCCGCCGCGCGACATGGCCGTTTTCCGGCAGGTTATCGCAGGACATCACGGTAAAGGGCGGGTGCCCGGCCGCCCGGCGACGGCGCAGGGCACCAAGGATCATGCCGAACACGGTTCGCGGCGCTTCGGGCGTGGCGGCATCGGCGACCATGTCGGGATGCTCCATGTCGAAACCGCCGGTGCGCGCATCGACGTAGTAGCCGCCTTCTGTGATCGTCATCGAGACGATGCGGATCGCCGGATCGGCCATCGCCGCGATGGTCGCGCCGGGCTCAACCGCGACGAAGTCGATCATCGAGCCGACGACGCGGGCACTCAGGCCCTCTGGATCAAGCTCGACCACGGTGGTGAGCCAGTCCTGCGCCATCAGCTTATCGCGCATCGTGGCGTCGCCGGGACGAACCCCTGCGCCCACGATCGCCCAGTCCTGCCCCTCGCCCATCGCAAAGAGCCGATCGAGATAGACCGCCATATGGGCACGGTGAAAATTCCCCACGCCGACGTGCAGGATGCCCGGCGACAGCCGCGCGCGGTCGTAGCCGGGGCCGGCTACATCTGCGGGCAGGTGATCGAGCGCGCTGGCGTTCAGCGGAACGGGCATGTCGGGCTCTCCTCTCATCGAGATTTCAGCGGTCCGCTGCGGACCAAGCGGGGCGGTGCAGAACGCGCGTTGCGGCCATGGGCAGGCGCGAAACCGGCACGCTGGCGGACGCGGCCAGCGCGCAGACGCACCGTTTCGGACGCCGCGAAGGCAACGGCAGGCGATGCTTTGGTCACCAGATCCATCAGCTCATCCAGTTCCCGCCATCGACGTTGTAGGTCTGGGCGACGATGTAGTCCGCCTCGGCCGTGGCGAGGAAAATCGCCATGCCGGTCAGGTCGGAGGGCTTTCCCATCCGGCCAAAGGGCACTGCGGCACCGACTTCGCGCTTCTTTTGCCCCGGTGCCTTGCCTTCGTATTTCGCGAAGAAGGCGTCCACGCCGTCCCAATGCTCGCCGTCCACCACGCCCGGCGCGATGGCGTTGACGTTGATGCCGTGGGCGATGAGGTTCAGCCCGGCCGACTGCGTGAGGCTGATAACCGCTGCCTTGGTGGCGCAGTACACCGCGACAAGGCTTTCGCCGCGCCGCCCGGCTTGCGACGCCATGTTGATGATCTTGCCGCCCTTACCCCGTGCGATCATGCCCTTCGCCACGGCCTGCAGGGTAAAGAGCGTGCCCGCGAAATTGACTGCGAAAAGGCGGTCATAGTCGGCGCGGGTGATCTCGACGATTGGGGCGGCGCTGAAGAGAGCTGCATTGTTGATCAGGATGTCTATCCCGCCCAGCGCTGACTCGGCCTCCGCCACTGCGGTGTCGATGCTGGCTTGATCGGTCACGTCCATCTGGACCGCAAGTCCTGCCTCGCCGATCCCCCTTGCCGCGTCACGCGCCGCGTCGATGTTGATATCGGCGATGGCGACGCGCGCGCCTTCCGCCACATAGGCTCGCGCGAATTCGAGCCCGATGCCGCGCGCGGCGCCGGTAATCAGAGCGGTCTTTCCAGCCAGGCGTTTCATTCGATGCGCAGGCCTTGCTTGTCGAAACGGTGGATCTTGTCAGCCTCCGGGGTGAGCCAGACGGTGTCGCCGTGATGAAGATCCACCTCGCCCCCGGCCCGGACCGTGATCGCGTCAGACAGACCGGTGTCGAGGACGTGGAAGAAGGTGTCGGAGCCCAGATGTTCTGAGACGCCGACCCGGCCCTTCCACGCGCCCTTTTCGGCCGAGACGCCGATATGTTCGGGCCGGATGCCGATGGTGGCAGCATCATGCTTGGCGGCCTCGGGCCCTGAGATGAGGTTCATCTTGGGGCTGCCAATGAAGCCCGCGACGAAGGTGTTGCACGGACGGTGATAAAGCTCGAGCGGCGAGCCCACCTGCTCGATCCGGCCGGCATTGAGGACGACGATCTTGTCGGCCATCGTCATCGCCTCGACCTGGTCGTGGGTGACGTAGATCATCGTCGTTGCAAGCCGGTTGTGCAGTTCCGAAATCTCGAGCCGCATGCCGACGCGCAAGGCCGCGTCGAGGTTCGAAAGCGGCTCGTCGAAGAGAAAGGCCGAGGGTTCGCGCACGATAGCGCGGCCGATGGCAACCCGCTGGCGCTGGCCGCCGGAAAGCTGGCCCGGCCGGCGGTCTAGGTAGTCGGTGAGGTTGAGGACCGAGGCCGCGGCGTTGACCCTCCTGTCCTGCTCGTCCTTGCCGAGACCGGCCATGCGCAGGGGAAAGGCGATGTTCTTCCGCACGGTCATGTGCGGGTAGAGCGCATAGCTTTGGAACACCATCGCAAGGCCACGCTTCGCGGGCGGCACGGCGGTGGCGTCGTTGCCGTCGATACGGATCTGGCCGCCCGTGACGTCCTCCAGCCCCGCGATCAGGCGAAGCAGCGTGGACTTGCCGCAGCCCGAGGGACCGACGAAGACCACGAATTCGCCGTCCTCGATGGTCAGGTCCAGCGGCGGGATGACTTCGACGTCGCCGAAGCGCTTTGCCACCTTGTCGAGTGTAATGCGTCCCATCGTTCTTTTCCTTATTTCACGGCGCCGAAGGTCAGACCCCGGACGAGCTGCTTCTGGCTGAACCAGCCCATGATGAGGATCGGCGCAATGGCCATGGTCGAGGCCGCGCTGAGCTTGGCGTAGAAGAGGCCCTCGGGGCTCGAATAGCTGGCGATGAACGCGGTGAGCGGGCCGGCGTTGGCAGCCGTCAGGTTCAGCGTCCAGAAGGCTTCGTTCCAGGCGAGAATGATGTTGAGAAGGATCGTCGAGGCGATGCCCGGCACGGCCATCGGCGTCAGGACGTAGAGGATTTCCTCCTTCAGCGAAGCGCCGTCCATCCGCGCGGCTTCGAGGATCTCGCCGGGAATCTCCTTGAAATAGGTGTAGAGCATCCAGACGATGATCGGCAGGTTGATCAGCATCAGGACGATGACAAGGCCGAGGCGCGTGTCGAGAAGCCCGAGTTTGATGAACATCAGGTAGATCGGATAGAGCACGCCGACCGCCGGAAGCATCTTGGTCGAGAGCATCCACATCAGGATGTCCTTGGTTCGCTTCGAGGGCACGAAGGCCATCGACCAGGCCGCCGGAACCGCGACCAGGATGCCGAGGAAGGTCGAGCCGCAGGCAATGATCACCGAATTCCACAGGTAGCGCAGGTAGTCGGACCGCTCCTGCACCACGGCGTAGTTTTCGAGCGTCCAGTCGAAGAACAGGAACTTCGGCGGGTAGGCGATGGCATCGCCCTCGGTCTTGAAGCTGGTGAGGATGGTCCAGAGGATCGGGAAGAAGATCAGAAGGCCGATCGCCCAGGCGAGCGTGGTGTTGATCATCTTGCGGCGGGGGGTGACTGCACGGGCCATGATGTTCCCTCACGCGTCCAGGTTCTTGCCAATGATGCGCATCAGGAAGATGGCAACGATGTTGGCAAGGATGATGGCATAGACACCGCCGGCCGAACCGAGGCCCACATTCTGGCTTTCCAGCACGCGCTGGAAGATCAGGTAGGTCAGGGTCTTGGAGCCGAAGGCCCCGGCGGTGGTGACGAAAATCTCCGCGAAGATCGAGAGAAGGAATATCGTCTCGATCAGGATCACGACGGTGATCGCCCGGCTGAGATGCGGAATGATGATGAACCAGAACCGCTTCAGCGCCGGCGCGCCGTCCATTTCGGCGGCCTCCAGCTGCTCACTGTCGAGCGACTGGATCGCGGTCAGGAGGATGAGCGTGGCGAAGGGGAGCCACTGCCAGCTGACGATGACGATGATGCTCAGGAACGGTTTCTGGATGATCCATTCGACCGGCACCGCGCCAAAGAATTTCCAGATGTGCGCGAACAGGCCGTTGACCGAGTCGAGGAACATGTTCTTCCAGACAAGGCCCGAGACTGTCGGCATGACAAAGAATGGCGCGATCACGAGGATGCGGACGATACCCTGCCCCCACATCGGCTGATCGAGGAGAAGCGCAAGGAGAACGCCGAAGATCACGGTGATGAGCAGTGCGCCAACGACGATGGTCAGCGTTGCCACGACGGCGGGCCAGAAGGATGAGGAGGTGACGAAGCGGACGTAGTTGTCGAACCCGGCGAACCCGAGGTCGCCACCGCGCAGCGGCAGGTAGTTCCGGAAGCTGAACCACAGGGTCATGATGAGAGGCACGAGCATCCAGCCCAATAGCAGGATGACTGCGGGGGCCATCATCAGGCGGGCGGCGGATCGCGAAGCTTTCGTGGCCATCGGACAAACCTCCGTCATTTGTGCAAGTTGCACATTGCCTGCGGATTCAGATCGAGTGCAGGGTGGGTTGGGGGCAGGAGGGCGGCGAACCGCCCTCCGCTATCGTCGAAACCGGCTTCAGTAGCCTGCTGCTTCCATTGCGTCGGCGGTGAGCGTCTGGGCCTTGGCCAGCGCCTCTTCCACCGTCTGCTGCCCGGCATAAGCGGCCGAGAATTCCTGGCTCACATCCGTCGCGATGCCCGCGAATTCCGGGATGGCGGCGAACTGGACGCCGACATAGGGCACCGGGTCCACGGTCGGATGCAGAGGATCGGCCGACAGGATCGAGTCGAGCGTCATCTTGGCGAACGGCACGGCCATGTAGTCCGGGTTCTCGTAAAGCGAGGTGCGGGCGCCCGGCGGCACGTTGGCCCAGCCTTCCTTGCTGGCCACCATCTCGATATAGCCCTTCGAGGTTGCCCATTCGATGAACTGCTTGGCTTCGGCTTCCTTCTGTGTGCCCGCCGGAATGGCCAGGGCCCAGGCCCAAAGCCAGTTCGACCGCTTGCCGAGGCCGTTATCCGGCGCCAGCGCGAAGCCGACGCTGTCGGCCACGGTCGAATCCTTGGGGTTGGTCACGAAAGAGGCCGCCACGGTGGCGTCGATCCACATGCCGCACTTGCCCTGCTGGAAGAGCGAGAGGTTTTCGTTGAAGCCGTTGGTGGCATAGCCGGCGGGGCCGGACTCGTCCATCATGCCCTTGAAGAAGGTCAGGGTGTTGTGCCAGGCCTCGCTGTCGAAGGTCGGCTTCCAGTTTTCGTCGAACCAGCGGGCGCCGAACGAGTTCGACATCGCGGTGATGAAGGCACCGCCTTCACCCCAACCGGCCTTGCCGCGCAGGCAGATGCCGTTGATGTCGTTCGCGCGGTCAGTCATCTTGGCGGCCGCCTCGCGGATGAAGTCCCAGGTGGGCGCTTCCGGCATGGTAAGCCCGGCCTTCTCCATCAGGTCGGTGCGATACATGACCATCGAGCTTTCGCCATAGAACGGCGCGGCATAGAGGGTGCCGTCATAGGAAAGGCCGCCGGCCATCGCGGGCAGAATATCGGCTGCGTCATACTCGGCCGACAGATCGTTCAGCGGGACCAGCCAGCCGTTCTTGCCCCAGATCGGGGTTTCGTACATGCCGATGGTCATGATGTCGAACTGGCCACCCTTGGTGGTGATGTCCGTGGTCACGCGCTGGCGCAGTACGTTTTCTTCCAGCGTCACCCACTCGACGTCGATCCCGGTCTTGGCGGTGAAGTCGTCCGTATAGCCCTGCATGCGGATCATGTCGCCGTTGTTCACCGTGGCGATGGTCAGCGTCTCTGCCTGGGCCAGTCCGGTCGCCATGCAAAGCGCCGTTGCGCCCAGAAGGGCGCGCATCGTCGTAGTCATTCTCTCCTCCCTCTTGCCGTTTGGGCAATTGCCTATTCCGTGGGCAAATATTCACCGCACGACTGAGTCGTGTCAACAGAGGAGTTCGCTCCGGGTAATTTCCCGGTTTTGTGAAACCCGACGCGATGCATGGAATCTGAGAGTTATTTTTCCTCGAGCAGGCGTTCGGCCATCGCCTCGTTGGTGATAAGGCCGTTGACAAGCCGCCCGCGGAGGGCGGCGCTCAGGGCCGGGCGCTTGGCCTCGCCTACCGCGACAGCAATCACCCTGCGTTCCGCCGCCTGCGACAGCGGCGCCGAAGTGACACGGGAATTGACCTCGCAATCAAGAAGCCGCCCCTGTCTGTCATAGATCCAGCTTGTGATCTCACCCGTGGCACCGGCGGCGACAAGATGATCCATTTCAGCCTCGGTCACGAAGCCGTCGATCACGATGGGCGCGCTCGCCCCCATCTGCCCAATGCCGACAAGGGTCAGGTCTGCATTCTGGCTAAGCGAGATCGTGTTTCTTACAGCCTCTTGAGAGTGCAGAACTTCCAACTCCTCTGCGTCGCGCGCGATTGCCGGCAAAGGATAGGGATAGTGCTTTGCCCCGATGCGGACAGCCATTGCAATCGTGGCGTTGTAGGGCGTGGCGGAGCCGTCCGACATCATGTTTCCGAGAAGCGAGACGATGCGGTGCTGCGGGCAGGTAAGGCTCGGAAGCTGTTCGACCGTGGCCTTCAGCGCCCGCCCGGTACCGAGCGCGATGATCTTGCCCTCTTCCGATTTGAGTACGCGCTCCAACTCTCCCGCCGCTGCAATCGCAACGCCGGTCAGGAGGCCGGGCGCGTCGGGGTCGGAGGGCACGATCTCGCAGAACTGGAGCCCGAAGCGGTCGGTCACTTGCCCGGCGAGGTCCATGCATCGACCGATCGGGTGGTCGAGCCGAACCTTGACGAGACGCTCGGACACGGCGAGCGATACCAACCGCTGCGCCGTCTGGCGCGAGACGGACAATTTGCGGGCAATCTCGTCTTGGGTGTTGCCGGCGACATAGTAGAGCCAACCCGCCCTTGCCGCATCGTCGAGCCGTGTCGTCTCGGCTGTGAACCTTCCCTGGGTCACATGATCATCCTTCATTCGTTTGTAACAACACCTGCGGGAAATCCCCCCAGTTGTCAAAACTTCCCACGCCCGGAGGAGCTACGGGCCGGTGACCACCGCCGGCATAGACCATAACGGCCATGCCCGCGGCGAGTGCCGCCTCGACCCCTGGCCGACTGTCCTCGATCACGAGAGTGCGTTCAGGCGTGACCCCCATCCGTTCGGCCGCGAAGAGGAAAAGGTCGGGCGCCGGCTTGCCGCGCTCCACCTGCGAGGCGGTGAAGACATCGTCCCCGAAGAACGGCGCCAGACCCGCGATCTCCAGCGACCGAGTGACGCGCGGACGGCTGGAACTTGTTGCGACGCAGCGTGCCGGCCGCAGGCGCGACAACAGCATCTCGACCCCTTCCGTCGGCTTCAACTCCGTCGCGAAACGGGCCAGGAGCGATCTGCGGTAACGCATCTCGAAATCCTCGGGAAGCGCGATGGCGAAGCTCTCACGTATGTTGCGCGCGACGGTGGGGAAGCTGCGCCCGAGGAAATGGTCGCGGACATAGTCGGCCGTGATCGTGAGACCTAGCGCACCGAGTTCCGCGATGAGCACGGACGCCGATATCGGTTCACTGTCGACAAGAACGCCGTCGCAGTCGAAGATCACGAGATCCGTTTCGGACAGGCTAAATACCACTTCGGGCCACTCCGCCGCTTGCCAGATTCTGACTAGGCGAGGGCCGCGGCGGGAGCAAGCGCGCTCAGCTCGCGTAGCTGTCGCCTTCGTCGTCGAGGATCGCCTTCAGTTCGGCCAGGTGGCGCTCGGCCTGACCGGGATAGTCCTCGATCTCCTGCGCGGTCTTCTCGGCGATCTCGTCGGAAAGCACGCGGAGCGGACGGCCAGTCTGAAGCGCGCGGATATAGGTCTCGGCGGCGCGTTCGAAATAATAGAGCCGATTGAAGGCATCTGCCACATCGCGACCAAGCACCAGCACACCATGGTTGCCCATGATCATCACCTTGATCTTCGGGTCGGTGAGCATGCTGGCGCAGCGTGTCCCTTCCTCTTCGAAGGCGAGGCCGCCGAAATTCTCGTCGATCACGTAGCGGTTGAAGAAGGTGGCGGTGTTCTGGTCGATGGGTGGCAGCCGGCTGTCGGCAAGGCTCGCCAACACGGTCGCGTGGATCGAATGCACATGCATCACGCAGCGCGCATGCGGACACTGCCGATGGATCGACCCGTGCAGACCCCAGGCGGTCGGATCCGGCGCATCGGGGCGCGAGAGTGTCGCGGGATCTTTGGCGTCGAGAAGCAGGAGGTCGCTCGCCTTGATCCGGCTGAAATGGACCTGGTTGGCGTTCATCAGGAAGCGCGTGCCGTCGTCGTTGACCGCAAGGCTGAAATGGTTCGCCACCGCTTCGTGAAAGCCAAGCCGCGCAGTCCAGCGAAAGGCGGCAGCGAGGTCGACGCGCTCGGCCCAGTGGGCCATGTTCTGCAAGGAATGGACGGTGCCGGTCATGCGATCCTCCGAAGTGGGCATCCTCATAGTGCCGAAACGACGGTCGCTTTTCCAGACCTGTCTCCGACATCGAATGGCCAGGTTGCGCCGGGTCGGCAGCGGCAGCGGCTATCTTTCGGCTTCGTCGATGAGATGCCGGACCCAGCGCGCCGCGGCCCAGGTTGCCGGAATGCCCAGCACGACGGACAGGCCAAGCGCCGTCACCGGCGACAGCGCCGGGAGGCCAATCGCCTGCCCCATCAGGCCCAGCATGAAGAGGTTGATCGCCACTGCGGCGGCGGTGAAGGGATAGAGCAGGACCCCCAGTTTCCAGAGCGGCCAGCGCCCGTCAGTGGGAGGTTCCCTCTTCGAAGTTGATCTTGTTCCAGACATTGTACTTCCCAGAGGGCTTGCGCATCGGCAGTCGCCGTACCTCTTCCAGCGTGGTCGCGTCGTAGACGATGACCGCCCCGTCATCCTCCCATATCGAGACGAGCGCGTAACGGCCGTCGCGGGTGAATTCGGTATGGGCCACGGTCTTGCCCGGCGCGGGGTTGAGTGTCTTGACGATCTCGAGCGTCTGCTTGTCGATCACATGCATCTCGTCCTTGTGCGGGCCGAAGAAGACGTCGGCCCAGACATAGGGCGAGTTTTCATGGCTGCGAAGGAAGAAGCCCGGACCATCTGTCGGGATGGTTTTCACCACGTCCCAGGTCTTCATGTCGATGACGCTCAGCACCCCTTCGCGCAGATGCGGCGCCGCCATCACGCGGCGTCCGTCGCGCATCCAGCTGATCCCCGAGCCGAGATGCGGCATGCCGGGGAGCGGCAATTCGGCGATCTCGCGCCCGACATCGAGATTCACCACGACACCCCGGTCGCCCTCGCGGTTGGTGCCGATGAGGTTGCGGTAATTCGGGCTGAAGAAGAAATCGTCGATCGGGGCATCGACGAGAATGCGCCGTTTCGCAAACAGTCCCGTCTCGGCGGCGAGGCCTTCCTCCATCCCCGCCTCGAAGCTGTGAACGAAGCCCTCGTGGAACGGACCTGCTTCCGGATCGGTTGCCACTTCCCAGATCTCCGGCACGTCCTTCAGCGCGAGGACAAAGCTCTTGCGGTCGGGCGCCTGATAGACGGCCGATACGCGCGAGGGCGTGCCGTCGCGCCCGGCAACGTCGATCACCTTGGCAACGCTCAAGTCATCGGTCGCGAGGATTGTCAGCGTATCTGGCAGGTAGTTGGCGACGGCCAGCCACTTGCCGTCGTGACTCATCGCGATGTTGCGGCTGTTGAGCCCGGCGCGGACGCGGCCGACCTCGTGCAGCGACCAGATATCGTATTTCTGGACCCAACCGTCGCGCGACATGATGAACACGTAGCGGCCATCGGGCGAAAACTTCGGCCCGCCATGGACCGCGAAGGGTGTCGCGAAGCGGTCGAGCACGTCGAACGTGTCGCCGTCGAGCACGCTGACATGGTGGTCGCCGGTCTCGACCACCAGGGTGATGTTCATCGCGTCGGCGGTGAAGACCGGGGCCGCCGCGGGTGTGTAGTCGTCCCGCATCGTGCGCGTTGCATCGATATCGGCGACCTGCCAGTCGGGCCGTTCGGCCAAGGGCTCGCCGATATAGGCCGCGACGGCCGCGAGTTCATCGGCCGTCAACGTGTCGGCGAACGCCGGCATCTGCGTGGCCACGCGTCCCTTGGCGATGATATCTTCCAGCGCCTCGCCCTTGATCCGGCCGAGTGCCTCGGGGATCAGCGCGGGCCCGGTGCCGCCAAGGCGCGTCTCGGCGTGGCAGGACGCGCAGTTCTCGGCAAAGACGGCCGCGCCCGAGGGCGCGGCCGAAGCCGGAGTGGCGGCGAGTAAACTACAAAAAACGATGTGCCGGATCATGGCTCTTGCCTCGGAAGGGCGTGACGGTCAGCCGCTCTGCATCCTCGATGCCGATCTCGGCGTTGGTGAGATAGCAGGCCGGATCCTCGGCCCAGGGATCGCCGGTCACCTGCAGCGCGCGGATGCGGGTATTGCCGCCGCAGACCGTCTTGAACGCGCATTCGCCGCAGCGTCCCTTGAGCGGGCGCGGGCGCTGGCGCAAGGTTGCCAGCATCTTGTCGTCGCCGGTCCAGAGCGCGGAGAACGGCGTCTCTTTCACAGACCCGACCGTGTAGTCGGACCAGTACGTATCGGGATGGACCTTGCCTTGCGGGTCGATATTCGCAACCCCGAGGCCCGAGGAGTTTCCACCCCAGGCTTCAAGATGCGCGCGGACATGGGCAACCTTGTCGGCATCGAATTTCGCCTCGGCCCAGCGCAGGAACCACACCGCATCGGCATCGTTGTTGCCGGTCACGACCTCAAGCGGTTGGCTATTCTCGACCGCCGTCCACGCACGGTCGATCAGCAGGTCCATCGCGGCACGGGTGCGGGCATGGGCAGTATCTTCGCCCCGGTGTTTGTCTCCGCGCCCGGCATAGACGAGGTGCGAAAGGTAGAACTTGTCCACCCCCTCGGCCTCGCACAGGTCGAGCATGTCGGGCAGAGTATGCGCGTTGTCCTCGGTAATGGTGAAGCGCAGCCCCACCTTCACGCCGCGTTCCTTGCAGGCGCGGACCCCGGCCAGTGCATCGGCAAAGGCGCCGTCAACGCCGCGGAACCAGTCATTCACCTTGCCGATCCCGTCGAGCGAGATGCCGACATAGTCGAAGCCGAGATCGGCAATCCGGTCGGCGCATTCCGCAACCTTCGTGCCGTTGGTCGAAAGGCTCAGGTGGCGGAACCCGAGCGTTCGCGCCCGTTCGGCGAGGTCGAAGAAATCGAAACGCGACAGTGGCTCGCCCCCGGACAGAATCAGCGCCGGGATACGGAAGGCGGCAAGGTCGTCGAGCACGCCCATCGCCTGCGCGTGGCTGAGTTCGCCGGGAAAATGCACGTCGGCCGAGGTCGTGTAGCAGTGCCGGCAGCGCAGGTTGCAGCGGCGCGTCAGGTTCCAGATCACCACCGGCTTGACCGGCCCAGAGCGGTGGCGGACGGGCGTCGGCGTGACCAGTTCGTGCATGTATTGCGTCAGGCGGAACATGGGTCAGCTTCCTTCGTTAAGCCGCAGCCCGGTCTTCTTCAGGATGCGTGTGGAATAGAGAATGTCGCCGGCCCGGCAGGCATTGCCGAGCAGATCCGCGATTTCCTGCCGCTTGGCCTCGACCTCGTCCCGGCTGGTGCCGTGCACCATCGCGAAGAGGTTGTAGGGCCAATCGGGCAACGCCCGCGGGCGCAGGTAACAATGGCTGACGAAGTCGAGCGCGCCAACCTTCGCCCCCAGATCTTCTGCGCGCGCGTCCTCCACGTCCCAGACACTCATGCCGTTGGCGGTGACGCCAAGCGCATAGTGGTTGGGCGCGAGCGCGATGCGACGGATCACGCCGCGATCCTGCATCGACCTCAGGCGGCTGATGACTTCGTCCTCGGCGAGGCCAAGCCAGCGCGCGACCTCCGCATAGGGCGCGGGGGCAAGTGGCAGGCCGCCCTGCGTGGCATTGATGATCCGTCTGTCGATGGTGTCGATGCTCATGCCGTTACCCGAAAGCCGATGAAGAACTCCTTCAGTTTGGGAAAGCGAAGCACACCAAGCCCGGTTTCGGTCTCGATCTTTCGCGCTGTCCGTTCGATGCCCTCGGGCGTGTCGGTGGCCAAAACGAACCACATGTTGAGCCTGTGGGCGCGTTCATAATTGTGCGCGACCTCCGGATGGGCATTGACCAAAGTCACGACCTCGTCGAACCGGTCCGCAGGGACCGCCATTGCGCAGAGGCAGAAGGCCCCGCCCATCGCCTCGGCATCGAAGAACGGACCGAAGCGGGTGATGGCGCCTTCCTCGCGCAGGTTCCGGATGCGGGCGATGAGTTCCTCCTCATCGAGGCCAAGGTCCTTGCCGGCTTCGGCGAAGGGACGCGAGGAGAGCGGGAAGCCGTCCTGAAGAGCATTGAGGATCGCCCGGTCCTTCGCGTCGAGTGCATCGGGGGAGAGGGCCGTGCGCCTCATGCCGCATCCGCCTTCAAGAGCGCGCCGGTCTGCTTGAAGCAACGCAGCGAGAAGAGCGCGCGGTGGGTGGCGCCGGCAAGTTCCGGCAGCGCGGCTGCCGCGGCGAGGATCCCCTCGGCTTCGGTTCGGCTGCGGGCATGAATCATCGAATAGAGCGGGAAGTCCCAGACGCCCGGCACAGTCAGCCGCTGATAGCAGAGCGTGACGCCGCAGAGCCGGGCGAGGGCCCGGCCGGCCGCTTCGATCCGATCCTCCGGCAGATCCCAGACCACCATCGCATTCGCGGCCCATCCGATGGCCCGGTGACGCACGATCACACCGACTCGGGTGAGGATGCCGGCCTCCGCCAATGCCGCGACGCGGGCGATGACTTCGACTTCTGTCCGGCCTATGCGGTCGGCGACGGCGGCGAACGGCCGGGGCGCGAGCGGTAATCCTTCGGACAGCGCCTGAAGGATCGGGCGATCGCTCGGTTCGAGCGCCGCGATCCGGGCGGTGCGCGCCTCGGGCATAGCGTCACGCGCAGCGGCGTTCAGGCGGAAGCCGAGGTCGATATTGAAGGGACGGACCAGCCGAAGGTCGAGGACGCGAAGCCCCGTCGTCGCAGCGATCCTGTCCAGAGACGTTTTAAGCGCTTCGGCGCTCGGAGCGGTGGCGACGAACCAGAGGTTCCAGTCATCCTCGCGCAAATAGGAATGGTTGACGCCTGCTTCCGCGCCAACAATTTCCGCGACTTCCTCGATCCGCTCCTCGGGCACCGCCATTGCGGCAAGCGTCGAGGCGCCGGCAGTGTTCGGGCGGACCGTGGCGCCAACGCGGGCGATCATGCCCCGCGTGCGCAGCTGTTCCAACCGCTCAATTACCTCCGCCTCGTCCACGCCAAGCACCGTGCCGATGGCGGCAAAGGGCCGGGGGACGAGCGGCAGGTCGCGCTGGAATTCGTCCAGAAGGCGGCGGTCGGTGGGGGCGAACCGGTCGAGCATGGTCAGAGCCCCGTCCGGTGGGCACGGGCGGTGAAGAAGATGCCGGACGGGCTTTCGGCGGCAATCTCGCCCGTCACCTTGTAGCTGTGGGTGTCGTAGATCATCACCCGGTTGTCGTCGCGGGCGGAGATCCAGACCTCGGCTCCGCGCGGGGCGAATTCCATGTGCAGGACGGCGGCGCCGGGGGTCAGGGTCTTCACCACCTCATGCGTGCGGCTGTCCACGACCTGAACGGTGTCGTTGAGGGGTGTGGCAAAGTTCACCCAGACGTAAGGTGAGCCGGGCTGGGCGATAATGAAGACCGGCTGACCATGCATCGGCGTCCGCGCAACTTCCTCAAGGCTGATCCGGTCTACCCAGAGAAGTTCATGCTGACCGACGGCGGGAAGGACATACTGGCCCTCGGTGAAAGCCCAGCCCTGCAAGTGCGGCATCTTGTAGACCGGCAGATCGTCCTCGGTCTTGCCGTAGTCCTTGAGGAAGCGGACCGGCGTCGGATTTTCGTCCCAGAGGTCGATTGCCGTCACGCCCTTCTCGCCGAAAAGCCCGACGAGGTAGGTGTGTGCATCCTCGGTCAGCACCGCATCGAAGGGGTTCTTGCCGACGTCACCGAGCTTGGTCAGCACCATCTTCGGTCCGGAAAAATCCGCCATCCAGGCTTCGCCGCTGTCCCAGGTCGACCAGACGAAGCGCCGGCCGGGTGCGTCGACAAGGCCGATTGTCTTGGCGTTCAGGGGAATGTCGGCGACCGGGTCGAGCGTCTCTGCGTCAAATACCTTCACGCCGCCGGGTTCGTAGTTCGACACCGCGATCAGCTTGCCGTCGTCGGAAATCGCCCCGCCGATGGAATTGCCGGCCTGAACGATCCGCTTCGCGATGGTGCGGGTCAGCATGTCGACCTTGGTCAGCCCGCCGTCGCGGCCGAAGACATAGGCGAAGCGTTCGTCGGGGCTGTAGGTCAGCGAAGCGTGGCTGAGATCCCCCAGCCCTTCGATCCGGCCAAGGGCTGCATGGTCGGAGCGGTCGATGACCAGAAGCGATCCGGTTGCCCGTTCGACCACCAGCCCGAGATCGCCGGTCGCGCAGCAGGGTTCCTCGGCGAAGGCTGGGGTGGCCGTGGCCAGCAGTAGGGCTGCAAGGAGGGCTTTCATTGCTCACGTCCTTTCAGATATTCGGCAATCCAGAGAGCATCATCCTCGGAGAGAACGGGCCTCCAGCGTGGCATCGCGGTGCCGGGTACGCCGTCGAGAATGATCGCTGCCAGACCCTCGGGCTCGGCATGGGCCAGCTTGTCGGGCGTGAGCGCGGAGCCGAGCCCGCCCTTCATCGTCAGCCCGTGACACGACCCGCAATCCTGGATCACGATGTGTTCGAGTTTCGTCGCCCGCTCGGGGCTGACCTCCGCCACTGCCGGCAGGCTCAGCGCGAGAAGGGCGATGAGGCTACGCATAGGCTGCCATCCCGGCGCCCTCGCAGGTAAGTGCGTCGGCAAGTGCCACGTGATCGTAGAGCGAGACGACATGGCCGATGACGAAGAGCACAGGCGCTTCGGGCGCGGTTGTGGCGATATCGGCGGCGACGGTGCCGAGGTTGGAGACGATACGCGCCTCGCGGGGGGTCGTGGCAGAGGCGACCGCCATGACAGGGAGCGAGGCAGGGAGCCCGTGCCGCATGAGCTGGAACGCGATCTCGGCGATGTTGGCCGCCCCCATGTAGACGACAAGCGTCGTCTCCTCGCTGGCGAGAGACGCCCAGTCGAGGTCGAGCCGCGCATCCTTCGCGCGGTGGCCGGTGACGTATCGCACCCCGGTGGCAAGGCCGCGATGCGTCAGCGGCACGCCGGTCGAAGCCGCCGCCCCCTGGGCAGCGGTGATCCCGGGCACATAGGCGACGGGGATACCCTCCGCACGCAGGATCTCGGCCTCTTCGGAACCGCGCCCGAAGATGAGGGGATCGCCGCCCTTCAGCCGCACGACCGCGAGACCTTCGCGCGCAAGGTCGACGAGAAGGGCATTGATACCGTGCTGCGGCACCTTGTGACAGCCAGCCATCTTGCCCACGTCGATCAGCCTTTTCCCTTCCGGGATCAGCGCCATGATCTCGTCAGAGACGAGCCGGTCAAAGACCACCACATCGGCCTCGCGGATGAGCCGCAGCGCCTTGAGCGTCAGAAGCTCCGGATCGCCCGGCCCGGCGCCGATGAGGAAGACTTTGCCTGTAGTAAGGTCCTTCATGACCGCCTCTCATTCCGTGGTCCAAGGATGGGCGGAGGGGAGGCCGCAACTCCCCTCCGCCCGGTTCCGCGAAGGCGTCAGTAGACGTCTTCCCGGGTGTTCAGGACGTTGAACTTGCCAGTGGGCGTCACAAGGCGCGGGTCCTTGATCACCTCCTTCAGTTCCAACGTCTTGTCGTCGACGATGACGATCGCGCTTTCCTGGGTCTTGCCGTTCCAGACGGAGAACCAGACCTCGGTGCCTTCCTTGTTGAATTCAGGCTGCACGACGCGCGGCTGGCCTTCCGCGATGCCGGCCCATTCGCCGATCGGCAGCGTCTGGAATTCCGGATCGGCATCCGCCGTCATTTCGGAAATCTTGAACACCGCGACCGAGGCCGAGGTCTCCGCATCCGGGTTCAAGGGCGCGTCGACATAGAGGTGGTCGGAGTTCGGATGGGTCTTGATGAACAAGGACCCGCCGCCCAGCGCATAGAAGCTGTCGACGACCTTCCACGCCTGATCGGGATGACCCTCGGGATCGGTGCCGATGAGCGTCACCGTCTCGTCGCCCAAGTGTGAGGTCGACCAGACCGGACCGAAGACCGGGTGCGTGAAATTGGCCCCCCGTCCCGGATGCGGCGTCTGGCCACCGGTCTCGATCAGCGCGGTCAGCTTGTCCTCCTTGGTGTCGACGACCGCGACCTTGCCGCGGGCGTTGGCCGCCACGAGGAAGTAGCGCTTGGTCGAATCGAAGCCGCCATCATGCAGGAACCGCTCCGCCTCGATCTCCGTCACCTTCAGGTTCCGGATATCGGAGTAATCGACGAAGAGGATCTTGCCGGTTTCCTTGACGTTGACGATGAACTCCGGAGCGTAGTGCGACGACACGATGGAGGCGACGCGCGGTTCGGGGTGGTAGGTCTGCTCGTCGTAGATCATCCCCCGCGTCGACATGATTTTCAGCGGCTCCAGCGTGTCGCCGTCCATGATCACGTATTGCGGCGGCCAGTAGGACCCGGCAATCGCGAACTTGTCCTCGAAGCCCTCGAATTTGGAGGTTTCGACCGACCGCGCCTCGATGCCGATCTTCAGCGAGGCGACCGTCGCGGGCGTCTCCATCCAGAGGTCGATCATGTTGACGAGGCCGTCGCGGCCGATCACGAAGAGATAGCGACCCGAGGCCGAGATGCGGCTGATATGGACCGCGTACCCGGTGTCGATCACCGCCTTGATCTCGTAGGTGCCGCCGTCGATCAAGGCCACCTGGCCCGCGTCGCGCAGCGTCACCGACATCAGGTTGTCGATGTCGATGTCGTTCATCTTCTCTTTCGGCCGATCCTCCGGCGCGACGACAACCTTCCAGCTTTCGCGCATCTCCGGCATGCCCCATTCCGGCGGCGCCGGCGGTTCGAGGAGGAGGTAGCGGGCCATCAGGTCCACCTGCTCTTCACTCAGCTCGCCCGAGGTGCCCCAGTTCGGCATGCCGGCCGGGGAGCCATAGGTGATGAAGCTTTGCAGGTAGTCGTAACCGTTCGCGCGCGTGATGTCGGTGGTCAGCGGCTTGCCGGTGGCGCCCTTGCGAAGGACACCGTGGCAGCCGGCACAACGCTCGAAGTAGATCTGCGTGCCCTGCTGGAACTCCTCGGCGGTCATGACCGGGTCATCCGGCTTTCGGCCGGGAATCTCGACCTTCAGTTGACCGAGCGTGGTCATGGACGGTTCATACGCGGCGGCGGGGCCGTCGGCATGATCCTTCGGCTTTTCCTGGGCAAGCGCGGGGCCTGCGATCAGGGCAAGCGCCAGCGCGGCGCTGCTCAGCAGCACCCTCCTGGCGCGGTTGGCTCGGGATGTCATGTGTGTTCTCCGTCTGCTGGTGAGGCTGCGGTGACCTTGCGCGAACCCCGCGCAACGCTCCTTGACTTGAGTCAAGGCGGTGCGATGTGCGCCGGGCGAGGGTCCGTCGAGACTTCGAGACCCCTTATCATGCGCCTTTTCGGTCCGCTCATCGCAGCGCTGACGCTTCTCGTCGCTCCGGCTTTTGCCGGGGGGGTGGGGATTGCGCCTGACGCGATCGCCCCTGCCGTTCCCGATGCCGAGATTGCCGCCGGGATCTTTGGCGCGGGCGATCTGTCGGTGACGCGCGACGAGGCCGGCGTTCCCGGCTGGACAGTGCGGCGGGACGGCGCCGTCATCGGCCATATCGGTTCCACCTGGGAGATCGCCGGCTCGGTCGGCTATTCCGGGCGGCCGCTCGACGTGCTCGTGGGGATATCCCCGGATGCGCGGATCTCGGGGGCGCGGCTGATGCAGCACAACGAGCCTGTCCTGACGCTCGGCATCTCGGACGACGACATCGCCGCCTATGTGAACGGATTCGCCGGCTACGACTTGAACGCACCGCGCGACGTGGCGCTCGCGAATACGCCTGGCCTGCCGGACGTGATATCGCGCGCGACCGTCTCGACCGGCGTGATCCGCGACGGCATCCTGCGCACCGCGCGCACCCTGGCGATCGGGCGCGCTATCCTGGCCGAAGGCGGCGGCATCGACCGACTGAGTTTCGCCCCCGCCGACTGGTCCTCGCTGGTTCAGTCCGGCGCGCTTGCCGACGTTCGCGTCAACCTGAGCGATGCCGCAATGGCATTGGCGGGTGCCAAGGTGCCGGTGCCCGGGGGAGACGGCGATTTTCTGCACCTTTGGGCCGGCCTCATCGACCCGCCCTCTGTCGGGCAGAACCTTCTTGGCCAACAAGTGTTTACCTCCGCCATCGGCGCAATGGGTGCGGGCGAGACCGAACTGATCGTGATCTCTTCGGGCCTCCAGTCCCATCGCGGCACCGACTGGCGAAAGACCGGAATCTTCGACCGCGTGACCGTCGTGCAGGGCGAGACCCGGCACCAGCCGGACGAGGCGAGCTACCAGATGGTCAAGAAGCTGGCGATTGACGGCGCACCGCCGGTTAAGGAGATCAGCCTCTTCCGGTTGCCGACCGCCATCGACCCGATGCAGCCCTTCCGCGTCGAGGTGACCGCGACACGGCCCACCGACAGCGGCGAGGTGGCGATGACCATCGCCGCGGATTACCGGCTGCCGGATACCTACCGGCTCGCCCCGCCACCGGAACCCGCGCCCCTTTGGCGTGAGATCTGGGAGGAGAAGCGAGTGGAGACCGGCGTCGTCGCGGCAATGCTGGCGGTCCTGACGCTGATCCTGTTCGCCCAGGAATGGATCACGCGGCGGCCGAAGCTGTGGCTGCTCGGCCGGGTCGGGTTCCTTTCGACGACGCTCTTCGTCCTCGGCTGGGGCCTGAACGGCCAGCTGTCGGTCGTGCAGGTCGTGGCCTTCGTCCATTCGCTCCTGACCGGGTTCCGGTGGGAGACGTTCCTGATCGAGCCGGTGATCTTCCTTCTCTGGTCCTTCACGGCACTCGGCATGCTTTTCTGGGGGCGCGGAGTCTATTGCGGCTGGCTCTGTCCTTTCGGGTCCTTGCAGGAGCTGACGAACCTCGCCGCACGCCGGCTTGGCGTGAAGCAGATCGCGGTGCCGCAGGCGCTGCACGAGCGGCTCTGGGTGATCAAGTACACGCTCTTCATGGCGATTCTCGCGCTTTCGTTCTACTCGATGCACGACGCGCTGGTGCTGGCCGAGGCGGAGCCTTTCAAGACGGCGATCTCGCTTAGGATGATGCGCGCCTGGCCGTTCGTCGCCTTCGTCCTTGTCCTTCTCGGTGCCGGGCTTTTCATCGAACGGTTCTTCTGCCGCTATCTCTGTCCCCTGGGCGCGGGCATCGCGATTCCGGCGAAGCTGAAGATCTTCGACTGGCTGAAGCGGCGCCCGCAATGCGGCCGCGAATGCCGGCTTTGCGAGACAAAATGCACGGTCGGCGCCATCGACCCCTTGGGCCGGATCAACGCCAACGAATGCGTTCTCTGCCTGCGCTGCCAGGTCATCATGAACGATCCCGGCACCTGCCCGGTCCTGAAGCGCCGGGCGCGTGCGGGCGAAGGAGGTGCCGCATGACCGCTCTCACCCGCCGCCGCGTTTTGACCATCGCCGCCGCCGCCTTGGCCTTTCCGGCCCGCGCTTCCGAGCCTGCGATCTGGACTGGCCGGGCCATGGGGGCAGATGCGCGGATCGTGCTTCAGGGCGCCGGCCCGGCGCAGGCACGACATGTCTTCCGCCGGGTGGAGGCCGAGCTTTCCCGGGTGGAGCGGCATTTTTCGCTTCATGCCGAGTCGGAGTTGATGCGGCTGAACCGCGACGGTCGGCTGTCGCATCCGGCACCGGAGATGCTTGCGGTATTTCACCTTTCGGATCGGGTGCACCGGGCAACTGGCGGAGCCTTCGATCCGACGATTCAGCCGCTCTGGCTGGCCGTGGCGGCGGGCGGCGATGTCGCGGCCGCGCGGCGCGCTGTGGGCTGGGCGCGTGTGCGTGCGCGGGCGGACGAGATCACCTTGGACCACGCAATGGCGCTCACCTTCAACGGAATCGCGCAAGGCCATGCCGCCGACCGAGTCGCGGCGCTCTTGCGGGCCGAAGGCTTCGGCGATGTGCTGATCGACATGGGCGAGGTCATGGCACTTGGGATCAACGGCACCCGCAACTGGCAAGCAGCCATCGCTGCGCCGGACGGAACCGAACTCGGCCGCGTCGGGCTCAGGAACCGCGCGCTCGCCACGTCCTCACCGATGGGCACGAAGATCGGCGATGGTGCTGCACATATCCTGCACCCGATGGGCAAGGCCCCGTGTTGGACCACCGTCGCCGTGTCAGCGCCCGATGCCGCCACTGCCGATGCGCTCTCCACCGCGTTCTGCCTGATGGAGCGCCCGGCCATCGACCTGGCCCTGGCGGCCTTTCCGGATGCGAAAGCCGAAGTGCTGATCTGACCGGCCGATTGACTTTCGTTAAGGAGCGCCGGCGCGGCCCACGCCAGAGTGCGGCCACGTTCAACCGCTCCGGGAAGGAGAAAGCGCAATGCGCGAAGTCATGACCAAGAGCATGGCCCGCAATATCTTTTATGGCGGCTCCCTGTTCTTCATCCTCATCTTCGTCGGGCTGACGGTGCAAAGCCACCGCTACATCCGCACGACATCGACCGATGCCGCCGGGCTGACCGACAGCGTCGCCGCAGGCAAGCACCTTTGGGAAAAGCATGCCTGCATCAACTGCCACACGATCCTTGGCGAAGGCGCCTATTTCGCGCCCGAGCTTGCCAACGT
>JBNKFC010000357.1:0-4304 GCA_050289105.1 Paracoccaceae bacterium
CGCCTGCACCCGGCCTCTGCGCTCGCGCTCAACATCCTGGCGACCGCGCAGGCGGTTCAGGGCAAGGCCGCCGCCGCGGAGACGAGTTTTCGCAAGGCGATCCAGGCCGACCCGACCTATGCGGAAGCCTACGATAATCTCGGCCGCTTCCTCATTGATCGCAAGCGCGAGGAAGAGGCCGTTCAGCACTTTCGCAAGGCCGTCACCCTCGCGCCGGGCCTACCTTCAGCGCTGGTCAATCTGGCCACGAGCCTGACCCAGGCCGGTCAGCCCGGCGTGGCACTAACCCTTCTCAAGCGCGCGGAAGCCGGCGGCGCGGACGCCGCTCCGCTTCACATGGCCATGGGGAATGCCCACACGCGGCTGAAGAACTTCGCCAAGGCCGAAGCGGCATTCGAGCGGGCGATCGCCAGGTCCAACGGCGGGGCGCCGCAAATAGTCGCCCTGCTCGCGCAGGCTCAGGCGCGCCTTGGCAAGGATGACGCTGCCCTGCAGAACTATAACCTTGCCCTTGAAATGGACGCCAACGCGCCGATTGCGATCGGCGGCAAGGCGACCCTTCTGCAGACGCTTGGCGATTTCGAAGGCGCGGAGACGTTGTTCCGGAAGGGCTTCGAGGTTGACCCCTTGAACGGCGAGAATTTCCGCGCCTTCATCATGTCCCACAAGACCCAGCCCGGCGATCCGGTGATCGACACGATGCTGAGCCGCTACGACGATCCGGCGTTGTTGCCGACGGACCGGATGAATATGGGCTTCGCGATTGCCAAGGCGCTTGAAGACGTCAAGCAGTACGACAAGGTCTTCCGGTACCTCGACGAGGCCAACGCGCAGATGCGCAAGGCGGCACCGTACAGCATTGAGCAGCGGTACGAGCAGGTCGCGCAGACCAAGGCCGCCTTCGCCGAAATCGACTGGCGCGGTACCCAGATCGAAGGAACGACCGATTTTGCGCCGATCTTCGTGACCGGTATGCCGCGCTCCGGTACGACCCTGATCGAGCAGATCATCGCCAGCCACTCGGCCGTCACGGGGGCGGGCGAGGTCGGGGAATGCGCGCGCGCGGCGCAGCTTCTGATCACCGATCCGAAGAACCCGCTGAAGATGCATCCGCCGGAAGCCGCCGAGATTCCGGCGCTCGGGCACGACTTCGAGCGGTATATCCACGACCGTTTCCCCGGTGCGGACCGGATCACTGACAAGTCGATCCAGACCTACATGTATCTCGGTCTTGTGAAGCTCGCGATGCCGAAGTCAAGGTTCGTGATCGTGCGGCGCGATCCGCGCGACAACCTTTTGTCGATCTACAAGAACAAGTTTCCCGACGATACCCACCTCTATGCCTATGACCAGCGTGATCTGGCGGCCTTTTATGGCACCTTCGTCGACATGATCGAGTTCTGGCGCGAGAGGGTGCCGGACTGGTTCTACGAAGTGCAGTACGAGGAGTTGGTGGCCAACCCCGAGGAAGAGACGCGGAAGCTTATCGCCGCTTGCGGGTTGGAGTGGGAGGACGCCTGTCTCAGCTTCCACGAGAACAAGCGCAAGGTGGAGACCTTGAGCGTCTATCAGGTGCGCCAGCCGATCTCGAAAGGCTCGGTTGCGGCATGGCAGCGCTATGAGAAGGAGCTGAAGCCAATGCTCGATGCGCTGAGGGAAGGCGGATATGTCACTGACTGACATCCTCGGCCGGGTGCGGGCGGCGGAGCGGGTGGCCGGGCGGGCCGAAGGCTCGGTCACGTTGATCGCGGTCTCGAAGGTGCAGCCGCTGGAGCGGGTCGAGGCGGTGCTTGCCGAGGGGCACCGGGTTTTCGGCGAGAACTACGTGCAGGAGGCTGCGGCCAAGTGGCCGGCGTTTCGCGAGCGGTTCGGCAAGGTCGAGTTGCACATGATCGGGCCCTTGCAGACCAACAAGGCCAAGGTCGCGGTCGAGCTCTTCGACGCGATCCATACCGTCGACCGGCCGTCGCTGGCCGAGAAGCTGGCGCGGCTGGCTGAGGCGCGGGGAGCGTGCCCGGAGCTTTTCGTGCAGGTCAATACCGGCGAAGAGCCGCAGAAGGCAGGGGTGCTGCCCGATGAGGTGGACGATTTCGTCGCGCGCTGCCGAGAGCTCGGCCTGCCGGTTCGGGGCCTCATGTGCATTCCGCCGGAGGGCGAGGATTCGACGCCGCATTTCGGGATGCTCGCCGGGATGGCAGAACGGAACGGGCTTGCCGGCCTTTCGATGGGGATGAGTGCGGATTTCGAGGTGGCCATAGCACTTGGTGCGACGCATGTCCGGGTGGGCTCTGCCATCTTCGGGGCGCGCGACTACGGCTAGGGCGCCGGCGCGGGCCATCCGCGCCCTCTAGGATATTTCCGGCAAGATCAAGATGACGTCAGATGCGCCCGGGGATCACGACTCGCGTGCCGGGGGCGGCGTGGCGGGCGATGAAGAAAAGGTCGGACCGAGAGAAGGCGAGGCAACCGGCCGTCGGATAGCCGGGGCGGCGCCATTGGTGGATGAAGATCGCGGAGCCTTTGCCGGGAATCGCATCCGGCCAGTTCCAGTCGAGCGGTAGGACGAGGTCGTAGAGCGGATCGGCACGGCGGAGGCGTTCGGGGCTTGGTCCGAAGGGTTTGCGGACAAGGTGGTTGTACGCCGGATGGTCGGGTGCATCGCACCAGCGGTCTTCGATGTGGATGGGTTCGGCCCAGGACGGCAGGGTGTGGGCGGCGATGCGGTCGGGCCGGAAGAGAAGGCCGATGATCCGGTGGATGCCGGCGGGCGTGGCGCCGTCGCCTTCGCGCTTGTCAGTCGAGATGCCGGAGCGGCCGATGCTGACGGGGAAGGTCCGGCCAAGAAAGCGCAGACCCGTGGGGGTGAGGACAAGGTCGGCCGTGCTCACAGCAAATGGCCGGATTTCTTCGCCTTGGTGGCGAGGTAGGCTTCGTTGTGCCGCGTGTGGCCGACCTTCAGCGGCACCCGTTCGGTCACGGAGATGCCGTTGGCCTCCATCATGCGGATCTTGGCGGGGTTGTTGGTGAGAAGCCGGACGGCCGAGAAGCCGAGCTTCTTCAGGAGCGCGGCGCCGAGGCGGAAGTCGCGTTCGTCATCCTCGAAGCCGAGCCGGTGATTGGCTTCGACCGTGTCGAAACCCTGATCCTGAAGGGAATAGGCGCGCATCTTGTTGGCAAGGCCGATGCCGCGGCCTTCCTGGTTGAGGTAGAGGAGCACACCCGCACCTTCGGCCCCCATCTGCGCGAGCGCGGCCTTCAGCTGCGGTCCGCAATCGCATTTGAGGCTGCCGAGGAGGTCGCCGGTAAAGCAGGCCGAATGCAACCGCGCGAGAACAGGTTTGTCACGCGGCGGGTGGCCGATCTCGATCGCGTAATGCTCTTCGCCGCCATCCTCGGGGCGGAAGACGTGAAGACGGCCGGCCTCGGCTGCTTCCATGGGCAGGCGGGCGGAAACGACGGGGTGGATGGGGGCGGCCTCAGAGAGGGCGGTGGCGGCGCGATCCCAGTCGATGAGGGTCAGCCCCTCGGACACGGCGAGGGTCGCGGCATCGGCGACAGGGACGAGAACCGCCGCAGGCAGGAGCCGCGCGGATTTTGCCAGCGCGATGGCGGCGCGGGCCAGCGTCGGATCGCCTTCGCGGTTGCTGTGGAGCGGCCCCTTCATCGGCGAGCGGAGATCGTCGGCCGGATCGGCGACGGCGTCGATCCAGGCCGGGGTCGCGTCCTCCGGCACGATCAGCCGTGCAAGGTCGCCATCATAGGCGCGCGCCTTCAATGTCTCGGCCCGCCGGGCAGTGATGGCGAGGGTCAGGGGCCCCATCGCAGACAGAGCGGCGAAGCGCGCGGGGTCGAGTGCCTCGGCAGCGAGCGCCAGGGCCGCAGACGTTCCGGAGGTGAGCACCACTGGCACCCCCATGCGCAGATCGGCCCGCGCCCGGTTCAGACGTTCGACGATGTCGGGGCCAAGGGGCATGTTTCAATCCGGACGGGTCACTGCCCCCCTAGATAGTCCGGCGCGACACAAATTGAAACATTTGCCGCACAAGTGACACGAGCGCGTGAGTTTACGGCGCCGTGACTTGTCGAATTGCTGCTTCATACGCATCTCATGGCCAAGAAGCGGAGGGCAAGATCATGGGCAACCTGAAGAAAATCCTGCTTGTCGACGATGATGAGGATCTGCGCGAGGCGCTTGCGGAGCAACTCGTCTCGACCGAGGACTTCGATGTTTTCGAGGCCGGTTCGGGAACCGAAGGGATCGAGAAGGTCAAGGAGGGGATCTACGACCTCGTGATCCTCGATGT
>JBNKFC010000358.1:0-2934 GCA_050289105.1 Paracoccaceae bacterium
GCCTTGCCGTGATTTTGCGGCCTTCGCGGCGGCATTCGCCTCGGCCGGGTGCGGGGCTTCGCCGCCGAGGACCGGGATCGAGGTTTTCGTCAGCTTCTCGATCGCCCGAAGCTCACCGAGTTCCGCCGGCGCGCAAAAGGCGACGGCGCGGCCGTCGCGGCCGGCACGGGCGGTGCGGCCGATACGGTGCACGTAGTTCTCCGGAACGTTCGGCAGGTCGTAATTGTAGACGTGGCGGACATCGGGGATGTCGATGCCGCGGGCCGCGACGTCGGTGGCCACCAGCACGTGGATCTGGCCATCGCGGAACGCCTGGAGCGTGCGTTCGCGCTGACCCTGGCTCTTGTTGCCATGGATCGCGCCGACATTGTGCCCCCAGCTGTCGAGCAGTTTCATCAGCTTGTCGGAGCCGTGCTTGGTCCGGCCGAAGACCAGCGCAAGTTCGCCGGGATGCTTCGAGATGTAGTCGGCCAGAAGCTTCGCCTTGTCGCCCTGGTTCACGAAATGCACGCCCTGTTCGATCTTGTCGGCGGCCTTGCCAGGGGGCGAGACTTGCACGCGGATCGGGTTCGTCAGGTAGGCGGCGGCGATTTCGTCCATCAGTTTCGGCATCGTGGCCGAGAAGAGCATGGTCTGCCGCTTCGCCGGCAGGAGCCGGGCGATCTGGCGCAGCGCGTGGATGAAGCCGATGTCGAGCATCTGGTCGGCCTCGTCGAGGACGAGATAACGAACCTCGTTCAGTTTCAGGGCCTTGCGCTCCAGCAGATCGATCAGGCGACCCGGCGTGGCGACGAGGATGTCGATGCCGGAGGCGAGGCGCTGGGCCTGGGCGTTAAGGCTGGCACCGCCGACCACGCGGAAGGTGCGGACCGGGGTCTTCAGCGCGAATTTCTGAAGGTTGTCAGTGATTTGCGTTGCCAGTTCGCGGGTGGGCGCGAGGATCAGCGCGCGGCAGGTCTTCGGCTCCGGCCGGCGGCCGATCTCCAGAAGCTTGGTCACCAGCGGCAGGCCGAACGCGGCTGTCTTGCCGGTACCGGTCTGGGCTAGGCCCATGACGTCGCGGCCGTCGAGCGCGGCCGGGATGGCGCGGGTCTGGATCGGTGTCGGCTCGGTCAGGCCGATCGCGGTGAGGTTGGCGACGACGCGGCTGTCGATGCCGAGTTCTTCGAAGTAATTCAAGGTGTTATCCTAAGGCTTCGGCCACTCTCTGAGGGCCGGAAAGGGTCAATGCGCTGAATCCGTTCGGGACGCAGCGCGGGTATCAGCGGGGCGCGGTCCAACGCGGACCGCAGGACCCCTGGCGTGACATGGGAACCGGTATCCGGGCCTCTGCCCCCGTCATCGGGGAACGGCTGCTCACGCGGCAGCGGGCCAGTCGGACGTGCGGCAGATGGGGCTTTTCGGTCGAGAAGTCAAGGGTCTTGGTGCTGTAGGGGCCGCGTAGGGTTGGCGTAGTTTTTCCGTAGCTACAGCGTAACTACAGCGCGGGGCCGGTGCGCGGATCCTTGCGACCCTCGCTTGCCGGGGATCCGGCGGCGGGATATGTCGCGCCCGGTCTGATCCGGAGTGCTGGGCGTGCGACACCTGTGGACTGCAATCCTGTTGGCCGGGGCGCTCTGCCTGCCGGCCACGCTCCGTGCCGAAATGGCGGAGTGCCGCGCCAATCTCAACGGTGTCGAGGTGACCATCCCCTATGACCGGGAGGCGGAGGTCTGGTCCTCGTTCCGCGAAAAGCGCCTGACGCGGGCGAAGACCTGCCCGGGCAAGGTGGTCATCGCCCACATGGTGCCGGGACTGACGGAGGCGGAACTGTCCCCGTTCTGCGCCGTCTATGACGAGACGACGAACCAGTATCGCACCGTGGCCGAAGGCGAACGCGACGCCTATGGCCGCTGCGCCCAACCCTCTCGCGCCTGTCGGATCGTCAATGCAACCAAGCGCGAGGTTCTGGAGATCGGCACGCTGGGTTTCGACGTGGCCACGGCCGGGGTGAATGCGGCGACCAACCGGGCGGGAGCGCTGATCCTGACCGGCAATGCGAGCGCCGTCGCGGGGGCGCTGAGCGAGGTCAGCACGGCGGTCACGGCGGCGGTTTCGGCGCCGGGCGTGCTCGCGGGCGCGGCAGTGAGCGTCGTCGTGGTCGGCGGGGCGGTCTATGTGTGCAAGTGAGGTGCGGTCGGGGCCGCCGGACGCTGACCTCGCAACCGCCGAAGATTGCGCTTTCGCCGCTGCGGTCGCCTCAGTATGGTCTCCACGCCCCGGTCGCCCCGACCCTTCCCAACCGAGACGCGGACCGACATGACGATCAAAACGGTGTTCGAGAACAGGAAGCCGAAGCCGGAGGGCGTTTTCGAGGCGCTGGTGAAGCGGTTCATGGAAAAGCGCCTGAAGCGGCTAGCGGGAAAATATGGATCGGCCGAGCATAAGATGGCGGTCTTCGCCCACGACTTCGTTGGCACGAGCATCAACCTTTTCGGGCGCCTCGAACGGGATGAGATCGAGGATCTCTTTCTCTTCCTTGCGCCAGTGATGGGGCAGATCGCACAGGGAACAGCGCTCGATATCGGCGCGAATATCGGAAACCACACGCTCGTCTTCGCGGAACGATTCGCACGGGTGCAGGCGTTCGAGCCCAATCCGGATGTATTCTCGATTTTGACTTTCAACTGCCGGTCTGCGCCGAACGTTCACTTGAACAACTTCGGTCTCGGCGAGGCACGGCGAGAGGCGCGCATGGTGGAAGGGGCCGGAAACCTTGGCACTTCCCGCGTGCTGGGCGAAACCGAGGGCGCCGACGGGCTTTCCATCCGGCTGGAAACGCTCGACCGGACGTTCGAGAACGCAACGGACGACATCACCTTCATCAAGATCGACGTGGAAGGGTACGAAGAGAACGTCATCCGTGGCGGGCTTGCGATGTTGAGGCGGTGCCGC
>JBNKFC010000359.1:0-2645 GCA_050289105.1 Paracoccaceae bacterium
GCCGAGATCGCCGGCGGCAGCCTTGCGCTGAACGAGTTGGCTGAGACCCGCGCCGATCTTCTTCGGTTGCTTTTCCCGGGTCGACTGATCGCCCAGTTCGATGCCGCGCAGATCGACGATCATCTCGATGTCTCCTCAAGCCCGAGCGTCGTGCTGATGAACCCGCCCTTCTCGGCCGTGGCCAATGTCGATGGTCGGACAACCGAGGCGACGGCCCGGCATCTGCGCTCGGCACTTGCGCGACTCGTGCCCGGCGGACGGCTCGTCGCCATCACCGGCGCCGGTTTCGCGCCGGATGCGCCTGCCTGGGCCGAGACCTTCGGCCGTCTGACCGAGACTTCTCATCTGGTCTTCACGGGTGCCGTGTCTGGCGCGGCTTTCGCCAAGCATGGCACGAGCTTCGAGACGCGGATTTCTGTATTCGATAAATGCCGCAGCGGCGAGCCGGGCGGCACCTCCGCAGACCTGCGCCAACCCACGTCCCCGGACGTGGCGCATCTGATGTCCCGGGTCACTGCAGAGGTTCCGCCGCGCCTCGAGATGGAACAGGCCGCAAATGCGGGTCTGGGCCACTCTTCCCTCTTCCCGGGAAGTCCTGCCCCCAACAGACGCAAACCCGTCAGCCGATCGCGCGCGACCTCTGCGGCTCAACCGGCGATACCAGAGACGCCGATCGAGGGCGAGGAACTGGACTACGCTCTCTGGGACGCCACCGAGGACGCAGATGCCGCACGGCTGTCCGACGCTATCTACGAGACCTTCCGTTTGCAGGCGATCGAGATCCCCGGCGCGGCCCAACACCCGACCAAGCTTGTGCAATCGGCGGCGATGGCCTCTGTCGCGCCGCCAAAACCCAGCTACCGCCCCAAGTTTCCGGCCGCCGTCCTGCGTGACGGCCTGCTCTCCGACGCGCAGCTAGAGACCGTCATCTACGCGGGCGAATCCCACGGCGCATATCTCGCCGGGTCCTGGACCGTCGATGAGACCGGAGACGTGGTCTCCGCTGCACCGGAGGACGCCGCCGACGCCGTCCGCTTTCGGCGCGGCTTCTTCCTCGGCGATGGTACCGGGGCGGGCAAGGGCCGCCAGTCGGCCGGGATCCTGCTCGACAACTGGGCCCGAGGAAGACGCAAGGCGCTCTGGATCTCGAAAAGCGACAAGCTTCTCGAGGACGCACAGCGCGACTGGTCGGCGCTCGGGCAGGAGCGGCTTCTGGTGACGCCGCTGTCGCGTTTCGCGCAGGGTCGTGACATCCCTCTCACCGAGGGCATCCTTTTCACCACCTATGCCACGCTGCGCTCCGAAGAGCGCGGGGCCAAGAAATCCCGCGTCGATCAGATCGTCGACTGGCTCGGGGCGGATTTCGACGGGGTGATCCTCTTCGACGAAAGCCATGCTATGGCGAATGCCGCCGGGGGCAAAGGCGAGCGGGGCGATACGATGGCCTCGCAGCAGGGAAGGGCGGGTCTGCGCCTGCAGCACAAACTTCCGAATGCCCGCGTGGTCTACGTCTCGGCCACGGGCGCAACGACGGTCCACAACCTCGCCTATGCTCAGCGTCTCGGTCTTTGGGGTGGCGAGGACTTTCCGTTCGCGACGCGGGCGGAATTCGTTCAGGCAATCGAGGCGGGTGGTGTCGCGGCGATGGAGGTTCTGGCCCGCGATCTCCGGGCGCTCGGCCTCTACACGGCGCGCTCGCTGTCCTATGACGGTGTCGAATACGAGATGCTGGAACACGCGCTCAGCTTCGAGCAGCGCGGTATCTACGATGCCTATGCCGGGGCTTTCGCCATCATCCACAACAACCTGACCGCGGCGCTGGAGGCGGCGAACATTTCCGGCGCGGCCGACGGGTCGAGCGGGTCGGGCACACTGAACCGTCAGGCGAAATCCGCTGCGCGGTCAGCTTTCGAGAGCGCCAAACAGCGCTTCTTCGGCCATTTGCTCACCTCGATGAAGACCCCCACGCTGATCGCATCCATCGATGCCGATCTGGCTGCTGGCCACGCGGCGGTCATCCAGATCGTCTCGACGGGTGAGGCACTGATGGAACGCCGCCTGTCGGAGATCCCGACCGACGAATGGAACGATATCCGCTGTGACATCACGCCCAGGGAATATGTCCTGGACTACCTCGCCCATTCCTTCCCGGTGCAGCTCTACGAGCCCTTCACCGACAGCGAGGGCAACCTCTCGTCGCGCCCCGTCACGCGCGACGGCCAACCGGTGGAGTGCCGTGAAGCCGTCCGTCGGCGCGATGCGCTGATCGAGAAACTGGCCTCGCTGCCGCCCGTCCCCGGGGCGCTCGACCAGATCGTCCAGCGCTTCGGCACCGATCTCGTGGCCGAAGTCACGGGGCGTTCACGGCGCATTGTGCGCAAGGGCGAAGGGCACTCGGCACGGCTCGTGGTGGAGAACCGGGCCGGAGCCGCGAACCTCACTGAGACCCAAGCCTTCATGGATGATCAAAAGCGTATCCTGATCTTCTCGGATGCCGGCGGCACCGGGCGCAGCTATCACGCTGATCTCGGCGCGAAAAACCAGCGCTTGCGGGTCCACTACCTCCTGGAGCCGGGCTGGAAGGCCGATGCGGCGATCCAGGGCCTCGGACGCACCAACCGGACCAACCAGGCGCAGCCGCCGCT
>JBNKFC010000360.1:0-1830 GCA_050289105.1 Paracoccaceae bacterium
GGCTTGCGGTCGAGATAGGGTTGGAGCTGCAGGAGCTTCGCGGCCTCGGCGACGCGCGCGGCGATCTCGGCTTTGGGCTTGCCGGCGATCTTCAGCCCGTAGGCCATGTTTTCGAAGACCGACATGTGCGGATAGAGCGCGTAGTTCTGGAACACCATCGCGATGTTGCGGTCCATCGGCTCTTTCTCGTTCACACGGGCGCCGTTGATCCGCACCTCGCCCGAGGTCACGGTTTCGAGCCCCGCGACCATCCTCAGAAGCGTGGACTTGCCGCAGCCGGACGGGCCGACGATGACGATGAACTCGCCATCGGCGATGTCGATATCCACACCGTGAATGACCTCGGTCTTGCCGAAACTCTTGCGGAGGTTGTCGAGCGTCACGGTCGCCATCGGTCATTTCTCGCTTTCGACAAGGCCGCGGATGAAAAGCTTCTGCATCGACACGACGACGAGAATCGGTGGCAGCATGGCGAGGATCGAGGTCGCCATGATCACCGGCCAGTCGGCGATGTCGTCGCCCGACGGGAACATCTGCTTGATGCCCATCACGATGGTGTTCATTTCCGGGTCGGTGGTGATGAGAAGCGGCCAGAGATACTGGTTCCAGCCGTAGATGAAGAGGATCACGAAGAGGGCCGCGATATTCGTCCGGCTCATCGGCAGGAGGATGTCCCAGAAAAAGCGCATCGGTCGGGCGCCGTCGACACGGGCGGCCTCGGCGAGTTCGTCCGGCACGGTCATGAAGAACTGCCGGAAAAGGAAGGTCGCGGTGGCGGAGGCCACGAGCGGGAAGATGAGGCCGGAATAGCTGTTCAGCATGCCGAAGCCCGCCGCGACCTCGTATGTCGGCACGATCCGCACTTCGACCGGCAGCATCAGCGTCAGGAAGATGAGCCAGAAGAACGCCTTCCGCCCCGGGAAGCGGAAATAGACGATGGCGAAGGCCGAGAGGATCGAGATCACGATCTTGCCGACCGCAATCCCCATCGCCATCACGAACGAGTTGAAGAGCATCGTCGCGACCGGCGCGTTGACCCCTGAGACGAGAGCCTTGCGGTAATTCTCGAAGAACTGGTCGCCCGGCAGTAGCGGCATCGGCGGGCGGGCGATCTCGGGCTGTGTCACCGTCGAGGCGACGAAGGCGAGCCAGATCGGGAAGAAGATGAAGAGGACGCCGACGATCAGCCCGAGATGGGTGAGCCAGAGGCCAAGGCCGCGCTTTTCGACCATTCCCGACATCAGTAATGCACCCTCCGTTCGACGAACTTGAACTGGAGGATGGTCAGTGCGCTCACCACGATCAGAAGGATCACCGACTGCGCCGCCGATGAGCCGAGGTCCTGGCCGACGAAGCCGTCGGAGAAGACCTTGTACACAAGGATCGTCGTCGCCTGCTGCGGCCCGCCCCCGGTGATCGTATGGATCACGCCGAAGGTCTCGAAGAAGGCATAGACGACGTTGACGACCAGAAGGAAGAAGGTCGTGGGCGACAGAAGTGGCCAGACGATGGTGCGGAAGCGCGTCCAGAAATGTGCGCCGTCGATGGCAGCGGCCTCGATCACCGATTTCGGGATGGCCTGAAGGCCGGCGAGGAAGAAGAGGAAGTTGTAGCTGATCCGCCCCCAGGAGGAGGCGACGACGACGAGGCCCATCGCCTCCGTCTCGTTCAGCACGTGGTTCCAGTCATAGCCGAGGACGCCGAGATACCAGGCGACGACACCAACACGGGTGTTGAACATGAAGAGCCAGAGCACACCGGCGACGGCGGGGGCGACGGCATAGGGCCAGATCAGAAGCGTCCGGTAGGTGCCCGAGCCCTTGATCAGCC
>JBNKFC010000361.1:0-1618 GCA_050289105.1 Paracoccaceae bacterium
CCCGGCGGCGCACCATCACCCATCTGGCGTATTCAAGAACCGCCTCTCGATGCTGGTTGCGCCCCTCGGTCCTGACCCAGACCACGCCCGACGTGCCGTTCGAGTTCTGTTTCAGCCCGACGACCTCGGAGGTCGCGGTCAGCGTGTCGCCGGGCCGCGCCGGCTTCAGCCAACGCCCCTCGGCATAGCCAAGATTGGCGATGGCGTTGAGTGAGATATCGGGCACTGTCTTGCCAAAGACCGTGTGGAAGGCGATCAGGTCGTCCATCGGCGCCGCGCGCAAGCCGCAGGAACGGGCAAATTCATCCGAGGAATAAAGCGCATGACGGGCCGGATAGAGCGCGTGATACATCGCCCGCTCCCCTCCGGAAACGGTGCGCGGCACGGCATGGGCGATCACTTCGCCAACGGTATAGTCTTCGAAGAAACGGCCGGGATTGGTCTTCATTTGTCACTCAGTTCCGTCATTGATGCATAGGGGCCTGTCGTCGATCACGGCCTGACGTCAGCGTTTCATCCATAGGTCCCCAGGAACGGATTGCGGCCAAGCCAGATATGGATGCCCGCGATCACCGCGTAGACGACCAGCGTGATGGCCAGCCCGATCACATCGCTTTTCAGACGGCCCCGCGCCGGCGGCGTCCAGCTTTCCTGGGCATTGATCAGGGCCATCGAAAGCACGGCCCAGACGCCAATTCCCCCGAAAAGCACCAGCGAGGCAACGTCGCCGTTCACGAGGAGGTGCCCGACCGACCAGACAGCAACGCCTGTCAGCATCGGATGGCGCAGCTTCGATTTCACGATCCCCTTCGAATGCGGCACGCCCATCAGAAAGACGGCGATCAGCATCAGAAGATTGTTGAGATGCCCCATTCCGGCCATCGGCGTGTAGACCGGCTCAAACCCCGCACGGCGATAACCGATGACCATCAGTCCGATCGCAGCGAGCGACAGCACCGTCACCAGCATCTTTCCCGGCATCACGCCCAATCGCGCCCGGGCGCCGGGCGCAATCCGCTTGAAAAGATGGGAAGCCCACCAGAGCGCGAGGCCCAGGATCAGGATTTGCATGGTCTTTCTCCGGCTGCCGTCATTCCGGCGGCAGTTTCACCTAAATCGCGCGTTCCGCAATAGCTTCGGCACGGGCGAGGATCTGCCGTGCGGTCGCGGCATGCAGGTTCTCGACGATCCGGCCATCGACGACGGCCACGCCCTGCCCCTCGCGGCTGGCTGCGTCGAAAGCCTCGATCTGACGGCGGGCGAGCTCCACTTCGGCGTCGGAGGGGGCGAATTCCTCGTTGGCGATGGCAAGCTGCGCGGGATGGATCAGCGTCTTGCCGTCAAAGCCCATGTCGCGGCCCTGCCGGCATTCGGCGCGCAGACCTTCATCATCCTTGAAGGCATTGTAGACACCGTCTATGGCGATACGGCGATGGGCGCGCGCCGCCATCAGACAAAGCTGAAGGCCGGTCAGCATCGGCAACCGGTCGGGCCGGAAGCGCGCGCCGATCTCCTTGGCCAGATCATTCGTACCCATGACCATGCCGCTGAGTCGCGGATGGGCAGCAATCTCGGCGGCATTCAGCATGCCTGCCGGCGTCTCCATCATCGCCCAGAG
>JBNKFC010000362.1:0-1966 GCA_050289105.1 Paracoccaceae bacterium
AGATAGAGCCATTGCGGATCGTTGCCGAAATTCTGATAGGCGACGTAGAAACACCCGGGCATCAGCACCAGGAGTGCCAGCCCCTCCACCGAGCGCCCGGCCTGGCGGAGAAAGATGACTGCGGCCACGAGCGCGAGGCTGCCCCCCATGTAGAGCGGCGCCACGATCACGTCGATCAGGCTTTCGCCCGGCGCCTGCCGCGCATCGCCCGTGGCAACCGTCAGCAGGTCCTTGAGGTAGGCAAGCCAGAAATCCGGCCCCACCTTCGCGGTGACGAAGGCCGCGACGGCCAGCCCCGCGATCAGTGCGGCGACGATCATCGTTCCCTGCCGCCGCGCCAGCAGCGCGACGAGGACGCCCGGCGCGAAGGCCGCGAAATAGGTGACCTTCGTCAGCACCAGCGCGGCCATTCCCAGCCCGATCAGCGCGCCGTCCAGCCAGGGTCGCGGCCGGTCCAGCGGCGCGAGCACGGCAAGCGGAATGACGACATAGCTTACGGCCCAAGCCCAGCGGTTGTAATGCATCGAAATGGACGTGGCGCTCTGCGCCTCGCCATGGACGAGGGCAAGGCAGAGCAGCATCACGAACCCGCCATAGGCATAGGGCCAGACGCCCCTGAGCCGGCTCAACCCCACCCGCATCACGGGCAGGAAAAGCACAAGCGCCACAAGGATCTGCGCATAGAAGATCGCGTGACCGAGTCCCGCCCCCCACGAGATGAAGGCCGCGATCGGCGCCAGCGCGAGAATCCCGATCGGGGTCATGAAATCGAGATGCGGCCACTGGCCATCGGCCATACGAAAGACCAGCTCGGCCAGGTGCATCGTGTCACCCTCGTGCTTGCCGAGGTAGAAGGCGCCCTTGAGCAGCGGCGCGCCACCGAGGATCAGGACGAGGGCCACAAGAAAGGCCGCGAGGACAGTGCTGCGGGGTCTGCTCATTCGTGCCTCTATTCCGGAAACTTGTTCCATTTTTTGGCCACAATAACCCGGCAGACTGCCGCTGTGAATCCCATGCCGGGGTGGTCGGGGCAGGAATGTGCTAATCAGAGCCAATCCGCCACTGCTGCCCATCGATAAAGGTCTGTACCCGATGAACATGCAGGTGCCCAACGTCATCGCGCCGACGCCGCCCCGCTCAATGAGCGATACCGGGCTTTCGATCGTGATGATGCGCGATATCCTCCTCAAGACGATGTTCCGGATGAACCTGGAAACCGTCTCGGAGATCTCCCGGGTCATTGCGATGCCGATCCCGGTGGCGCAGGAGCTGATCGACCTTGCCCGGAGCCAGAAGCTCCTCGAGGCGACCGGTACGCTGCACGCCAACTCGGGTGGCGAGATGGGGTATCAGCTCGCCGATGCCGGCAAGGCCCGCGCCTTGGACGCGCTCAGCCAGTCCGAATATTATGGCGCGATGCCCGTGCCTCTCGATATCTACCGCGAGCAGGTCAAGAAGCAGTCGATCCGCAACGTTCAGATGACGCGCCAGCAGCTGACGAGCGCGATGGGCCACCTGATCCTGCCGGACGAACTTCTCGACCACCTCGGGCCCGCGGTCGGCGCCGGCCGCTCGATTCTCATGTACGGCCCCCCGGGCAACGGTAAATCCTCGATCTCGAACGGTATCCGCGACGCGCTCGGCGACAAGATCTACATCCCGCGCGCCATCGAATATGCCGGCCAGGTCATCACCGTCTATGACCCGATCGTCCATTCCGCCGCCGAAGCCTCGGTCGACGATCCGAACGCGCTGCGGCGGTCCTCGAACCGCTTCGACAACCGCTATGTGCTTTGCGAGCGGCCGACGGTGATCACCGGGGGTGAACTGAGCCTCTCGATGCTCGACCTCGTCTACAACCCCACCGCGCGGACCTACCAGGCGCCGTTGCAGCTGAAGTCGACGGGCGGCATCTTCATCGTCGACGACCTTGGCCGCCAGGAAGAACCGCCGCAGGCGCTGGTCA
>JBNKFC010000363.1:0-6765 GCA_050289105.1 Paracoccaceae bacterium
TTTGCGGCGTCGCGTCCGAAGACCAAGGCGGCGTTGAACGAAGGTGCGGGCAACTACCTCGATTCGGTCCCGATGCACTGGATGAAGGACTGGCCGATGCCCTTCCCGATGCTGGTGGCGGAGGCAAAAGGCGCGCGGCTGACCGATCTCGACGGCTTCGGGATCGACGATTTCTGCCTTGGCGATACCGGCTCCATGTTCGGGCATTCGCCGAAGCCGGTCGCGAAGGCGATCCGCAGGCAGGCGCGCAACGGCTTGACCTATATGCTGCCGACCGAGGCGGCGCTTGAGGCCGGAAAACTCCTGACCGAACGCTTTGGCGAGTTCAAATGGCAGATCGCGACCACCGCGACCGATGCCAATCGCTTTGCGCTTCGTGTCGCCCGCGCGGTCACCGGAAAGCCCAAGGTTCTGGTCTTCAACGGCTGCTATCACGGCACTGTCGATGACGCGATGGTGGAACGCCTGAACGGCAAGACCGTGACCCGCCCCGGCCTGACCGGGCAGGTGACGGATCTTACCGAAGTGGCGGCCTGCGCCGAGTTCAACGACCTCGCCAGCGTCGAGGCCGAACTGAAGACCGGGCAGATCGCCGCGATCCTGACCGAGCCGGTGATGACCAATTCCTGCATGGTCCTTCCCGACCCCGGCTTCCATGACGGATTGCGCGACCTTGCCACCCGCTACGGCGCGCTTCTGATCATCGACGAGACGCACACGATTTCCTCGGGCCTCGGCGGCTACACGGCCGTCAACGGGCTCGACCCCGACATTTTCGTCGTCGGCAAATGCGTGGCGGGCGGCATGCCGACCGCGGTGTGGGGCCTGCGTCCGAAAGTGGCGAAGGATTACCTTGCCTACAATGCCGGCCGTGCCTCGGGCCATTCGGGCATGGGAACCACGCTTTCGGCCAACCCGATGCAGTTCGCCTGCCTCCGCGCGAACCTTGCCGAGGTCATGACGAAGGACGCCTACGCGCATATGGAAAAGGGCGCGGAAAGGCTCTGTTCCGGCCTTTCTGACGTGATCGAGAAGCACAAAGCGCCTTGGCACGTCGTCCGCGTCGGCGCGCGGGTAGAGTTCATCTGCGCCCCCGGCCCCTTGAAGAACGGCACCGAGGCGGCGATGGCCCATATGCCCGAGGTCGAGGCGACGCTGCATACCGCGCTTCTCAATCGCGGCTGCCTGATCGCACCCTTTCACAACATGATGCTGATCAGCCCCGCCACCAAGAAACGCCAGATCGACCGCCTGATCGCGGCCTTCGACGAAATCCTGACCGAACTCTTTGCCTGAGGATATCATGACCTACACCTGCCCCTCGGGCGCGACCCTTGCCGAGGCCGAGGATTTCCTCGCCGCCCATCCAGAGATCGAGGCCATCGACATCGTCCTGCACGACTCCAACGGCATCGGGCGCGGCAAGATCATCCGCCGGCACGAGCTTGCCAGCCTTTACAAATCGGGTCGGCACATGCCGATTTCGATCCTCGGCCTCGACATCTGCGGCGAGGACGTACATGAGACCGGCCTCATCTGGGACCAGGGCGACGGGGATCTTCGCGCCTGGCCGATCCCCGGCACGCTGAAGCCGTTGCACAACACCAATCCTGCGCGGGCCGAGGTGTTCATGTCGCTCTACGAACTCGACGGCAAGGTCATGACCTCCGATCCGCGCCATGCCCTGCAACGCCAGGTCGACGAATTCGCAAGGCGCGGGCTGAAACCGGCCGGCGCGTTCGAGCTCGAATTCTTCCTTCTCGCCAACGATCGCGGTCCCGATGGCAAGGTGCGCCCCGCCGCCGACGTTCTCGACGGTCGCCCGAGCCACAAGACCGAGGTCTACTCGGTCGATCACCTGCACGGGATGCTGCCGCTTTTCTCCGACATCTATGCCGGCGCCGAAAAGGCCGGGATCAAGGCCGAGACCTTGATCTCTGAATACGCGCCGGGCCAATACGAGCTGACGCTGCACTACCGTGAGGACGTGATGCAGGCCGCCGACGATCTCGTCCGGCTGAAGCGGATCGTGCGGCAACAGGCGCGCGCGCACGGCGTAACAGCCTGCTTCATGGCAAAGCCGGTGGAGGAATATGCCGGCTCGGGCATGCATTTCCACGTCTCGATGATGAATGACGCGGGCATCAACGTCTTCGCCGAAAAGCCCGGTTCAGGCTGGACAGAGCCGCTTTTGCACGCGCTCGGAGGGCTTCGCGCGACGATGGGCGAGTCTATGCTGGTCTTCGCCCCCCATCTCAATTCTTGGCGCCGCTTCGCCAACCAGAGCTATGCTCCGGTCTCGACAAGCTGGGGCGTCAACAACCGCTCCGTGGCCCTTCGCGTGCCCGAAGGCGACGTGAAGGCGCGGCGGATCGAGCATCGCCCGTCGGGCGTCGATGCCAATCCGTATCTGGTCGCGGCGACGGTGCTCGCCGGGATCCTCCACGGCCTCGACAACCGGCTCGACCCCGGCCCGGAGACCACGGGGAACGGCTATGCCGAGGATGAAAGCGGCCCGGCGATCCCACGCGACTGGCGCGCTGCGATCGAGGCGGCGCAAGGCTCGGACTTCCTGAAAGAGGCGCTTGGCGAGGACATGCACCGCACCTTCACGGCCGTGAAGGCGGCCGAATATGCCCGCGTGGCCCGCACGATCTCCGAGGTCGATTATGACCTCTATCTGCACACGGTATGACGCTTAGAGCTTCGGACGCGACGCCGGGCCGGTGAACCAACCGCCCAGCGCTTCCTCGTAAGCCAGACCGGCGCGGAACACGTCCGCGTCGCAGTAGGTGCGCCCTACGATCTGAATTCCTGTCGGCACCCCGTTTGCGGCATGGCCCGACGGCACGGCTAAAACGGGACAGCGGCTCAGCATGTTGAAGGGCAGCGTCATCACCCAGCCGAGGAACGGGTTCACCACCTTGCCGTTGATACGGACCGTGTCCCTCGACTGATCGAAATCCGCGGGCACCGCGGGTAGCCCGCTCGTCGGGCAGATCAGGACGTCATAGCGTTCGAGAATCGGGCCGAGCCTCCGGTACATCCCCGCCGCCACTTCGAGGCTGTGAACAAAATCCACCGCCTTCGACTTCCGCCCCTCCTCGGCGAACTGCCGGGCATAGGTCGTCATGTCGTCGGCATGGTCTTTCAAGAGTTGCGAGATATAGGCGCCGAAAAGGTGCCTGAGATAGGTCATCCCGGCGTCGAGGATCTCAGGCGTCCAGCCGAGATCGACCTCCTCGACCGTCGCGCCGAGCGACCGGAATACGTCGAGCGCGGCTTCGGTGTTCTTGCGCACATCCGGATCGACCTCGTAGATGCCGAGGTCTATCGAATAGGCGATCTTCCAGCCCTTGATCGGCTTCATTTCCAGAGGCAGCCGCAGCTTCGGCCGCAAAGAGGCGATATCCTGCGGGCTCGGCCCCGACATGACGTTCTGGAAAAGGATCGTGTCCTTCACGGTCCGCGCCATCGGCCCTTCATGGCAGTAGAAGTCGAGGTTGAAGGGTGGGTCCTCGGGATTGCGGCCATAGGGCGGCTTGAACCCGACGACGCCGCAGCACGAGGCGGGAATGCGGATCGACCCGCCGATATCCGATCCCGTCGCCAGCGTGGCGCTGCCGCAGGCCAGCGCCGTGCCCGACCCGCCCGACGATCCGCCCGGCGTGAAGTCGGTGTTCCACGGGTTCCGCGTCACCCCCCAAAGCCGCGACCAGGTGTAGCCCGCGCAGGAAAACTCGGGCGTCGCGGTGCGGGCATGGACGATCCCGCCCGCCGCGAGGATGCGCTGGTTGACGACCGAGGTGTGGTCGGCGATGTCATCCTTCATGATCAGCGAGCCGCCCGACGTCGGCATCCCCTTGATCGCGCTCTCGTCCTTCACAGCGACCGGCAGACCTTCCAGCGCGCGGGTCCGGGCCCCCCGCGCGTACTTCGCCTCGGCCTTGCGGGCCTGATCCATCGCGCGGTCGAAATGGGTGAAGGTCAGGCTGTTCACCTTGCCCTGCACGTCCGCCGCTCGGGCGATCACCGCCTCCATCAACTCGACTGGCGACAGGGTCTTCGCCCGGAACCGGCTCAGCGCCTCATGCGCCGGCATGTAGCACAGATCGAGATCGCTCATGGATTGCCCCCCAGCAACAGGGCCATCCAGCCCGCCCCCGAGAGGCTGGAGCACGATCGGCACGAAATCAAAGGAAATCGACCCGGGATTGCCAAGCCGCGCCGCGCGGTGCATGTGGCAATCGACACTACGCCGTGCAGAGGGAAACGCCATGCTCGAAGACAGACCCGGCCTGATGGAGGCCATCCGCGACCGCTTCGCCCATGTGGAGGTCTGCCCGTTCGACGGCCCGCGCATCTTCTTCGAAAATGCCGGCGGCGCGCTGCGGCTCAAGTCGGTGATCGAGACCTCGGCGGCCTATGCCGGCTATCCCGACAATCAGGGCCGCGACAACCCAGCCTCAAAGGCACTGATGGCGGCGATCGACAAGGGCAAGGCCGACATGCGGACCTTCCTCAACGCCCCCGGTGGCCAGGTCTTCGTCGGTGAAAGCGGGACGGAGGTGCTGTTCCGGTTGATCCGCACCGCGGCGCTCGGCGCGGCCCCCGGTGGCGTAATGCTCGGCTCCACGCTCGAACACCCCGCGTCGCGCAGTGCGATGGCGCGCTGGGCCGAGGTGACGGGGCGGCCGCATCTGCTGGCGATCCATGACGACGCCACCGGCACGGTCGGTCTTGACGCTTACCTCGCGCTGATCACGCCCGAGGTCCGCGTCGCGACCATCGTCCAGACCTCGCCCGTCACCGGCATGTCCGTGGACGTCGCCGCCGTCGCTTCCGCGATCCGCGCCAAGGCACCCGACTGCTTCATCATCATCGACGGCATCCAGCACGCGAGCCACGGCGACATCGACTGCGCGGACTACGGCGCGGACGGTTACGCGGTCTCGCCCTACAAGGTCTTCTCGCGCCACGGCTACGGCGTCGGCTGGGCGTCGGACCGGCTGACCGAATGCACCAAGGAGCAGGTCATCGGCGGCGCGGCCGCGAACTGGGAACTGGGGACCCGCGACGCCGGCGCTTACGCGACGTTCACCGACGTCGTGGACTACTTCGACTGGCTCGGCAGCGGCTTCACCGGCGACACGGACCGCCGCGCCCGGATCAAGGCCGCAGCGCGGGCGATTCACGATCACGAGGCCCGGCTGATGGGCGCCATGCTCCACGGCACCGGCAACCTGCGCGGCCTCGCCGAGATGCCCGGCGTTACCGTCATCGGCGGCACCGGAACCGAGGGCCGCGAAGGGGTTGTCTCGCTGACGCTCGACGGCATGGCGGCCGGTGATCTCGTGCAGTTTCTCGGCGAAGAAGGCATCCGTGTGCATATCCGGAAGGACGACCATTATTGCGGCAACATTCTTCACCCGCTCGGCCTCGACGCCTGTGTCCGGGTCTCGGTCTGCCACTACAACACCACGGCCGAGGTCGCCCGCTTCCTCACGGCGATGGAGCAGGCCGCAACGGCCGCGCAGGCACGCTGAAGACGCCGCACCCGTTAGGTTGATTTCGATCAGTTCCGCCACTCTGCCGGTGCAGTAGCGTGAACAGGATGGCGTCTGCCGTCGCTTGGCCCTTGAAGCGGGAGGAGCAAGGCGTGAGCGAAAAGATCCTGAGAAAAGACCCGTCGAAGGCCAAGGCGGCCAACATGCCGGACTACGCGGCTACGGTTGCGGACTTCTCCTGGCAAACGGAACGCGAAGCGCTGGCCGGCCTGCCGGGCGGCGGCTTGAACATCGCGCACGAGGCGCTTGACGCCCAGCTCGCGGCGGGCCGCGGCGACAAGGCCGCCCTGCGCTGGTTCGGCCGCGACGGGGCGGAAAGCGTGTTCACCTATGGCGAGCTGACCCGACAGGCCAACCGCTTTGCCAATGTGTTGAAGTCACTGGGAGTAGAGCGGGGCCAAACCGTCTATTCGCTTCTTGGCCGCGTTCCCGAGCTTTATTTCGCCGCGCTCGGCACCCTCAAGTCCGGCGCGGTCTTCTGCCCGATGTTCTCGGCCTTCGGCCCCGAACCCGTTCACTCGCGGATGGAGATCGGGTCCGCCCGCGTTCTCATCACGACATCGGCCCTTTACCGCCGCAAGGTCAAAGGAATCCGCGACCGCCTGCCGGAGCTGCAACATGTTCTGATCATAGATGGCGAGGCCGAAGACTGCACCGCCCTCGCCCCGCTGATGGAGGCTGCAGGCGAGGACTTTGAAACCGCGCCGACCCAGCCCGAGGATCCCGCCCTGCTGCATTTCACGTCGGGCACGACCGGCCGACCGAAGGGTGCGCAGCATGTTCACGAAGCGGTCGTCGCCCACCGCGCCACGGCGCGGTTCGCTCTCGATCTCAGACCCGACGATATCTACTGGTGCACCGCCGACCCCGGATGGGTCACCGGCACCTCCTACGGTATCATCGCGCCCCTGGTCATCGGCGTCACGATGATCGTCGACGAGGCGGAGTTCGATCCCGACCGCTGGTACGACACGCTTGCCCGCGAAGGGGTGACCGTCTGGTACACCGCGCCGACCGCCATCCGGATGCTGATGCGGGCGGGCGCGGAGTTGATCGGAGACAGGAAGTTTCCGAAGCTGCGATTCATGGCGAGCGTGGGCGAACCCCTGAACCCCGAAGGCGTGCTCTGGGGGCAAGAGGTCTTCGGCATGCCGTTTCACGACAACTGGTGGCAGACCGAAACCGGCGGGATCATGAT
>JBNKFC010000364.1:0-14025 GCA_050289105.1 Paracoccaceae bacterium
CCGCCGTGGACCATGGCGTCGCAGACCTCGACCCCGGTCGGGAAGCCGTTCGCGAGCACCCGGCCGGCCTTGCGTTCGAGAACCGGCATCAGCCTTTGGCCGAGCGCGGTGTCGCCCGCGTCGAGGTGGAGCGTGCAGGTGAGCTGGCCCTGCAGGCTGCGGGCGATGGCCTCCATCTCGGCGGCGTCGGCCACCCGCACGATCAGGCCGAGGGGGCCGAAGACCTCCTCGCCGAGCGCGTGGTTGGCGAGCCACTCCCGGCCGGTCGTGGCGAAGAGATAGGGCGTCGCGTTGCGCAGGTCGCACATCGAGGTCAGCACCTCCTGCACGCCCTTCGTCCCGGCGACCCGGTCGCGGCCCTGGCGGTAGGCGCTCGCGATGCCGTCGGTCAGCATGACCTGCGCGCCCACCGGCTCCAGCGCGGCGCGGGCGGCCTCGGTGAAGGCGGCGGCGTCGGCGCCCTCGATCACCACCGCGATGCCGGGATTGGTGCAGAACTGCCCCGCCCCCATCGTCAGCGATCCGGCCCAGCCCTTCGCGATCTCCGCCCCGCGGGCCTTCAGCGCCTCGGGCAGGAGAAACATCGGGTTGACCGAGCCCAGCTCGCCGAAGAACGGGATCGGATCGGGGCGCCCGGCGCAGAGGTCGAAGAGCGCGCGCCCCCCGGCGAGCGACCCGGTGAAGCCCACCGCCCGGATGCGCGGATGCTGGACCAGCGCCGTGCCGACGTCGCGCCGCCCGCCCTGGATGAGCGAGAACGTGCCGGGATGGACGCCGCATCTCTGCAGGGCGGCATGCACCGCCTCGGCGACGATCTCGCCGGTGCCGGGATGGGCGGAATGGCCCTTCACCACCACCGGGCAGCCGGCCGCCAGCGCGGCGGCGGTGTCGCCGCCGGCGGTCGAGAAGGCCAAGGGGAAGTTCGAGGCGCCGAAGACCGCGACCGGGCCGATCGGACGCTGCACCATCTTGAGGTCCGGGCGCGGCAGCGGCTGGCGGTCGGGCAGCGCCGCGTCATGGCGGCGGTCGAGATAGTCGCCCTTGAGGATATGGGCGGCGAAGAGCCTGAGCTGCCCCGTCGTCCGCCCGCGCTCGCCGTTCAGCCGCGCCTCCGGCAGGCCGGTCTCCTGGCAGCCGATCTCGGTGATCGCCGCGGCGCGCGCCTCGATCTCGTCGGCGATGGCGTTGAGAAACGCCGCCCGGTCCTCGCGGCTCGAATAGCCGTAGGACCAGAACGCCTCCTCCGCCGCCGCGCAGGCCCGATCCACCAACTCCACCGTGCCCACCGCGAAGTCATGGGCGGGTCCATGCGCCGGCTCGGACCGGAACGTCGTCTCGCCCTGAACCCAGTCGCCTGCAATCAGGTGGCGGCCGTGCGGCGTGAATTCGATGGCGTCTGGCATAGGCAGTGTCCTTCCTTGTCTCACGTCGGATCGGCAGGATCCCCATCTCCCCCGGATCCCGTCGAGCGGGTTCGTCCCGGTTTCCCTCTTGCCCCGCGAGGCAGATCCTTCTTGTCTCACGCCGCGTGCAGCAGTCCCTTGGTGTATCCGAGCGCGAACGCGAAGAAGCGTTCCCGCGCCGGGTCGAGGTCCGAGGCGGGCACGTGATCGGGGCAGAGGATCCCCCGATAGCCGACCTCGCGATATGTGCGCACCGCCTCGGCCATATCGACGGCCCCCTCATCCGGAAAGCATTCGGAGAAGTCGCAATACCCGCCCTTGATATTGCGGAAATGGACCATGAAGATGCGGCCCCTCGCCCCGACACGGCGAATGGCTTCCATCACGTAGGGCGACGGCTCGGGCGACATTTCGGCGATCGTGCCCTGACAGAAGTTCACGCCGTGCGCCGCGCTTGCCGGGGCAAGGTCGAGGAACCGCTCCAGTCCCTCGATCGAACCTACGACATGCTCCACTCCGTTGAGCCCGCCCTTCGGATAGGCCGGATCCTGCGGATGACCGGCAAGGCGGAGGCCAACGTCTTCGGCAGTCGGGATGACTTCTTCGACGAACCGGCCGAGCGCCACCCAGCAGTCGGCTTCGGACATGCCGGCGAGCTCGGTCCCGATGACCTGCCCGACGGCTTCCGCCGTCCCGGCCGCATTCACCGCGATATCGGCGCCCTCGGCTCCGCCGCCGGGATGACCCACGCCCCAGTAGGAATGCGACGCATCCCTTTCAGCGCTGTAATCCGCGGCCCGGAACGCGCTTTCGAGCACGCCTCCTCTACCGCGCCGCCGTCCAGTCCGGGTGATACCCACCATCTGGACGTTGTACTTGAGCATCTCCAGGCCCCCGCTCGCGGCGGCCCGGATATCGGCGCGCATCTTCGCGGCCCGTGCCGCCGCGCGATCCTCGTTGTACTTCGTGTCGACCAGAAACGACCCCAGATCGAGTGCGAGGCATTCCAGCTTCAGCCCCCGGCCTTCGATCCATTTGCGGTACTCGGCGACCTTGCCCGCGTCCCAGTTCCCGTCCGACCCCGTGAACTGCGTATTCGGACGGGTGTCCAGAACGACGTTCTCGACGCCAAGCTGGACGGAAAGCCTGAGCCGGTCCTCCGTTGGGTTGATGATCTGTTCGCCGATATACATGGTTTTAGGGGCCGCTGGCTCAGCGATTGTTCTTCTTCCGCCAGGTCCCGAAGGTGGCGAGGTGCTCGTCCTTTGTGCGGGGGTAGAGGCCGATGATCGTCTCGCCCGCCTTGACCTGTTCGACCACGAAATCCTCGTAGGCCGTCATCTCGTGCGCCTCTTCGGCCACGTCGTCGGCCAGATGCGCGGGGATGATGATGACGGAGTCGTCGTCGCCCACGACGATGTCTCCGGGGAACACCGCGACGTCGCCGCAGCCAATGGGAACATTGATGTCGATCGCTTCGTGCAACGTCAGGTTCGTGGGCGACGACGGCCGTGAGTGGTAGGCCGGGATGTCGAGTTCTCCGATCACCATCGAATCGCGGAAGCCGCCATCCGTCACGACACCTGCCCCACCCCGGACCATGAGACGGGTGATCAGGATGTCGCCGGAAGACGCCGCGCGCGCATCCTTGCGGCTGTCCATGACAAGGACATGACCTGCCGGGCATTGCTCGATCGCCTGGCGCTGCGGGTGGTTCGGGTTGCGGAACTCGGCCAGCGTGTTGCGGTCCTCGCGTGCGGGCATGTAGCGCAGGGTGAAGGCGGGGCCGACCATGTTCCGGCCCTTGCGCGCGACGGGGCGCACGTCCTGGATGACCTGATTGCGCAGGCCGCGCTTGAAGAGCGCGGTGGCGAGCGTCGCCACAGAGACGCCCATCAGCTTGTCCTTGGATTCCGGCTTCATCTCTTGTCCCTCATTCCGCGACGGCCTTGCCCGTCGTCCATGTGTCTCTGGTCCAGTCGCGCGCCTGCGACGAGAAGGTCAGGCCCAGGCCGGGCCGTGCCGGGACCGCCACGCGGCCATTCTCGATGTCCAGCCTTTCGTCGAACAGGTCCTCAAGCCAATGGAAATGCTCGATCCAGGGCTCTTCCGGGAAGGCGGCGGCGAGGTGGACGTGGAGTTCCATCACCCAATGCGGGGCGATCTGCACCCGCTCAGCCTCGGCCATCGCCATGGCTTTGAGGAAGGGCGTCACACCACCGATGCGAAGCGCGTCGACCTGACTGATGTCGCAGCCGCCGGCCTGGACAAGCTGGATTGCCTCAGTCGGAGATGTCAGCATCTCGCCGGTCGCCACGGGCGTCGCCAGCGCATCGGCAAGGGCGGCATGGCCGGCGAAATCGAGCGCGTCGAGCGGTTCCTCGATGAAGGCGAGGCCCATGTCATCGACAATGCGCCCGAACTGAAGCGCATAGGCGCGGTCCCATTGCTGGTTGGCGTCGATCATCAGGGCGATGTCGTCGGGAAGGTGGGCGCGCATGGCCGCGATGCGGCGCAGATCTTCCTGCCCGTCGGGCTGGCCGACCTTCATCTTGATCCCGCCGATGCCGAGCGCGAGTGACCGGTCGGCCGCCGACTTGATCTCGTCGATCGAGGCCTGAAGGTACTGCCCCTCGGAATTGTAGATCCTCAGGCTGTCGCGGTGAGCGCCGAGGAGCTTCGCCAACGGCAGCCCCGCCCGCTTGGCCTTCATGTCCCAGAGCGCGGTATCGAAGGCGCCGATCGTCTGGTAGGACATGCCGCCGCGGCCAAGGCTGTTGGTCTGCCAGCGCAGAAGTTCCCAAAGCCGGCCGATATCGTTCGGGTCCTGCCCCATGATCCGCGGTGCGATCTCGCAGGCCAGCGCGAACATGCCCGACCCGCCGGCGCGGAGCGTGTAGGAAAAGCCCATCCCCCGGTGGCCCGCCTCGCTCACCGCTTCGACCGCGAGGATATCGACGGCGGAAAGCGGCGACTGCCGTCCGGTAAGCACCTTCGCGTCGGAGAGCGCGAATTTCAGCGGGATGATGATGTGGCTGATCTTGAGGCCAGCCAGAGCATCCAGGCTGGCAGCACCTCGGGGATTGCCGCCAAAGGGCGTGCGCGCTGCGATACGTCGTTTGGAAAGCTCGAGGGTCATCAGTTGATCGCCGGTTCAGGAGTGGGCCCGCCGAATTCGGAGCGGAGGAAATCGAAGTCGCAGCCCTTGTCGGCCTGCTCGATATGCTTGGTGAACATGTAACCGTAGCCGCGTTCGTAGCGGGGTTCGGGCGCTTTCCACTCGGCGCGGCGCTTCTCAAGTTCCGCGTCCGGGACTTTCATGTTCAGCGTGCGGTTCGGGATGTCGAGTTCGACGATGTCGCCCGTGCGCAGAAGCGCGAGCGGACCGCCGACCCAGGATTCCGGCGCGACATGCAGGACGCAGGCGCCGAAGGAGGTGCCGGACATTCGTGCATCCGACAGCCGGACCATGTCGCGATGTCCGTGCTTCAGAAGCGCCTTCGGCATCGGGATCATGCCCCATTCCGGCATCCCCGGACCGCCCTGCGGCCCGGCGTTGCGAAGCACCAGAACGGTGTCCGGCGTCATCGGGTAATCCGGGTCGTCGATGATCTTCTTCAACTCCGGATAGCTGTCCGCCACAAGCGCGGGGCCGGAATGTTTGTGGAACTTCGGATCGCAGGCGGCGGGTTTGATGACCGCGCCATCGGGTGCGAGGTTGCCCTTGAGCACGGCCAGTGAGCCCTCGTGATAGACCGGGTTCGACAAGGGCCGGATGACGTCGTCGTTGTAGACCTGCACCTCGTCGAGCCCATCGGTGAGCGGCCGTCCGGTCACCGTGATCGGCTTGTTCGACAGTTTCTCGCGGATCTGCTTCATCAGCGCCCGCAGGCCACCGGCGTAGTAGAAATCCTCCATCAGGTATTCCTTGCCGGAGGGACGGATGTTGGCCACGACCGGCGTCGTGTGCCCGATCCGGTCGAGATCGTCGAGTTCAAGAGGAATGCCCGCGCGGCGCGCCATGGCGATCAGGTGAATGATCGCGTTCGTGGAGCATCCTGTGGCCATCGCCACGGTCACGGCGTTGTCTACCGCCTCGCGCGTGATGATCTGGTCGGGCGTCAGGTCCTCCCAGACCATCTCGACGATGCGGCGGCCGCATTCCGCGCTCATCCGTTGGTGGTTGGCGTCGGCGGCAGGGATCGAGGAGGCACCGGGCAGCGTCAGGCCCATAGCCTCAGCGATCGCCGTCATGGTTGAGGCCGTTCCCATCGTCATGCAGTGTCCGTAGGACCGCGCGATGCCGCCCTCGATGCCGACCCACTGCTCTTTCGAGATCGTGCCCGCGCGGCGCTCGTCCCAATACTTGAACCCGTCTGTGCCCGAGCCCAGCGCCTTGCCCGCGTAATTCCCGCGCAGCATCGGCCCGGCCGGAAGGTAGATGAACGGGATGCCCATCGACACCGCGCCCATGACGAGACCCGGCGTGGTCTTGTCGCAACCGCCCATGAGCACCGCGCCGTCGATGGGGTGGGAGCGCAACAGCTCCTCCGTCTCCATCGCGAGGAGGTTGCGGTAAAGCATCGTCGTGGGCTTCACGAAGTTCTCGGACAGGGACAGCGCCGGAAGCTCCATCGGAAAGCCGCCGCGCTGAAGGATGCCGCGCTTCACCCATTCCACCCGATCCTTGAAGTGCATGTGGCAGGGCTGCGCGTCAGACCAGGTGTTGACGATTGCGATGATCGGCTTGCCTTCCCAGTCCTCCGGCCCGTAACCCATCTGCATCGTCCGCGACCGGTGCCCGAACGAGCGGAGGTCGTCCGGCGCCATCCATCTGGCAGACCGAAGATCCTTATAGTCCTTTTTCGTCATCATGCGCCCCCGATGCTCTTGGCCAATCCGAACATGATTAGGCAGATCACCGCGGCAGCTGCAAACCCTGCCACGTAGGGCCAGATGCCGTAACCGTTCATGTCGTCCTTGCTGTCGCGTCCGATCATGTTGTCACCTCACTTCGCAAGCGCTTCAGGTAGCCAGAGCGCGATTTGCGGGAACATCATTACCAGCACCAACCCGAAGATCTGCAGCGCGATGAAGGGCAGCACCGACATGAAGATCTCCTGCAGGGTCACATCCTTGGGCGCGACGGATTTCAGCCAGAAACAGGCCGGGCCGAACGGCGGCGAGAGGAAGTAGATCTGGATGTTCATCACGAAGAGGATGCCGAACCAAACCTTCGCCTGATCCTCGGTCAGGCCGAGTTCGGGGGCGAGCGTCATCACGACGGGCGCGAAGACCGGCACAGTGATGAAGACGATCGCAATCCATTCCATGAACGTACCGAGGACAACGAGGACGGCCATCATCACCAGGATGGTGCCCATCGCCGACAGGCCGAGGCCAAGGAAGATGTCGCGCATGTACTGCCCGCCGCCGACAAGGTTGAAGATGCCGACGAAGCTGACCGCGCCCAGCACGAGCCAGATGATGGTGCCGACCGTCGCCATCGAGCCGACGAAGGCCGGTTGCAGCACGCTCCAGCGGAACTGGTTGCGCACGGCGGCGACGAACATCGCGCCGACGACGCCCAGCGCCGCAGATTCGGTGACAGAGGCGATGCCGGCGTAGATCGACCCCATCACGCTCGCGATCAGGATCACGCAGAGGATCACGGCCGTCATCCGCTCCCGCGACAGCTTGTTCTCCTTGCCGGTCATCTTTGCGACTTCCGCAGCGGTAGGCGCGAGAGAATGGTTCAGGTTCACGCGGACCAGGACGTAGCCTGCATAGAGCGCCGCCAGCATGATGCCCGGCACGGCGCCGGCCATGAACAGATCGCCGATGCCGACCTCGGCCGAAAGGCCGTAGACAATCATGATAATCGAGGGCGGGATCAGCGTCGCCAGTGCGCCCGATGCGCAGATAAGCCCGATCGTCAGGCGCCGGTCGTAGCCGAGCCGGAACATCTGCGGCAGCGCAACGAGGCCGAGCATCACGATCTCGCCGCCCATGACGCCAGACATGGCGGCGAGGATCACGGCGACGACAACCGTCTGGACCGCGACGCCGCCCCGCAGGTTTCCGGCGAAGATCGACATCGCGTCGAACAAGTCCTCGGCGATGCCCGCACGTTCAAGGATCGCCGACATCAGGACGAAAAAGGGAATGGCGACCAGCGAGTAGTGTTCGAGAAGACCCGCCGCATTGGTCGAAACGAGGTAAAGCCCGCGCGGCCCGAAGAACGAAACCGCCATGATCAGCGAGACGATCAGCGTCACGATCCCGAGCGGCATTCCGGTCATCATCAGCGCGACGAGGATCAGGACCATGATGACCGAGACGAAGCCGAGCGAGTGGCTGCGCATGTCGAGCGCCGCCGATGGGTCCATCGCGGTCGCGATCGAGGTGAACCACTGCGTGATCATCCCCGCGACGCCATCCTCGCCGCTGACGAACGCAACGGCATTGGCCAGGAAGTAGATCAGCATCACCGCAGCGATGACCTTGACCACCTGCCGCCAGATTCCGGGAACATGGCGGTGCAGGTTCGTCGTCAACTGCGCCAGATAGAGGAAGCCCCCAACCATCAGGAGCGATTTCAGCATCATCGGCATCGGCGAATTGAAGGCCGAACCAGTGCGGTCCACCTGCGCGATGGAGGAATAGGCCCGGATGCTCGCGTCACTGAGAAGCAGGAACAGCGCGAAGATGCCGACCACCATCGCGAAGAGGTCGAGCCACCAGCGCCCCCTCTCCCCCGCGAGCTGGTGGAACACCGTGATCCCGATATGGCGTTCCTTCAGGGTGATATAGCCTGCCGACAGCATCCAGGCCGCGGCGCATAGGACCATGACGAGTTCGAAGGCCCAGAACGTCGGCGCATGCAGAAGGTAGCGCGAGAAAACTTCCCAGAGCGTGGCCCCGGCCGCGACGATATAGACCATGCTGATACCGAGGCCGGTGAAATGGCTGATGTGATCGACGATCCCGTAGTCGCTCCGGCTCAGCGCAACCTCGTCGTGCAACGGGTCGTCGGCCGCGATCTCGATTTCGGTGTCTTCAATGTCGACGCTCTTCGCGCTCATGGCGGGGCCCCTCCTCCGGACAGCGCGATAGGCTCCACCCGGTCCCGTTCCAAACGATTGATTCAGTCTGCGGGCGAGCCGCAGGAAGGCCGCGCCCGACACTCGCCGGGCGCGGCCTCGTCAGATCACTCTTGCAGCAATCCTGCTTTCTTCATGAAGGCAATGTGCGAGTCGTAGGTTTCCTTGGCGAGGTCGGATGAGGCTGCGAAGTCCTTCCATGCCTCGACGGCGACATTGCGGAACTTGTCGCGCTCTGCCTGCGGCCAATCGATGATCGTCAACTCACCCGCTGCCTTGTCGCGGGCAACGAGCCGGCGGTCTTCCAAATCGACGACGCGCATCAGGTCGTTGTAGGCAGCCTGGTACCAGACTTCGAGCGCGGTCTGCTCGGCCGGGGTCATCGCATCCCAGGCGGACTGGCTCACCGTGAACTGCAGGATCGGGGTCGAGTGGATGCCCGGGAAGATCGGGAATTTCGCGACCTTGTGCAGACCGTTCGCGTCATTGTTCGCATAGGCCGAATTGTCGGCGGCGTCGATCACGCCCTTTTCAAGAGACGTGTAGACTTCCGACCCCGGCAGCGACACCGGCGCCGCGCCCACGCGCTGGAAGACGTCCGCCGCGAGACCTTCGGGCGAACGCACCTTCACGCCCTTGAAGTCGTCCACCCCGTTGATCGGCACTTTCGAGACGAAGGCTTCCTTGGCATAGGCACCGCAGCCCACGACGTGCACGCCAGGGACGTACTTGTCGAAGAGCTTCTGGAGCATTTCCTTGCCGCCACCGATGGCGCAGTAGGTCTGGATCTGGGCGGCGGAATCGTAGCCGGCGATCAGGTCTCCCATCAGCGCAAACGCCGGATCCTTGCCGGCAAAGTAGTTGATCGAGGTCAGGTCACCGTCAAGAATCCCGAGCGCCACGGCTTCAGGAGTTTCCCGGTGCGGAACGACGGATTCGATGGGCAGGAGCTCGACCTCGAGAGAGCCGTTGGTCATCTCCTTGAGCTTCGGTACCCAGTTTTCATTGAGATGAGCCAACGTGAAATGGCTCGCCGTCGATGAGGTCTGGATCTTTAGCGTCTTGGCGTCCGCTGCCGAAACCGCCGCGGCACCAAGTGCGAGCGCGGCCACGCTGCTGCGCAGGCATGTCCCTAAGGCATTGATTTTCATGAGTCCCTCCCTTGTGGATTCTCGGATTGTCGTTTTGAGTCCTAAGCGGCACTCAAACTAGTATATTAGTGCTCTAGTTGAATCAATCATCTTTTCCCGTTAGGTTCGGGAAGACACTGCCGGCCACCGCCTTGCTTTCTCCAGCGCGCCGGATATGCAGACAGGATGAACGAAATGGACACCAAGATCGCAGATGCCCTCTCCCGCGCCGGCCTGTCTGGCGCCGCGTCTGCGACGCATGGGTCCGGGTCGTCCCCGGCGGTGCAACGTGTCTATGAACACCTTCGCCAGCGGATCATCAGCCTCGATCTGCCGCCGAACACCGTCCTGTCGCGCGCCGAGCTTGCTAAGGAATACGATGTCAGCCTGACACCGCTTCGCGAGGCGCTGCAAAAGCTGGAAGCCGATGGATTGGTGGACATCGTTCCCCAGTCACGCACGACGGTGACGCGGCTTGTCGCGGCCGAAATTTACGAGGCGCATTTCCTGCGACTGGCAATCGAATCCGAGGTCATGCGGAGACTTGGGGTGTCCTGCGATCCCGCCGTCCTGAACCGCCTCACGACCATCCTGACGATGCAGGAAGCCCTTGCCAAGAACCCCGACGAACTGCCGGCATTTCAGGAACTGGACGAGGTGTTCCACCAGACGCTTCTCGCTGGCGTCGGACAACCTGGACTGCACAGTCTGCTCCGGCGCCGGTCCGGCCATCTCAACCGCCTTCGCCGGCTCGACCTGCCCGGCCAGGGCAAGATCGCGAGCATCCTGGAGGGCCACCGAGCCATCATCGCGGCCCTGAAGGCGAAGGATCCGGAGGCGGCCCAGGTCGCGATCCGCGACCATCTCAGTCAAACCGTCAGCCGCGTCGATCAACTGCGCGCCCAGTATCCCGACTATTTCGCCTGACCCCTCAGTGCCCGCCGGTCAAAGCCGCGAAAACAGGTACTAGCGCGACGGCCGCGAGCAGCGTGAAGACGAGGTTCCATCCCCAAGTCAGTTGCTTCGTCGGAATCCCCGCGACGCGCTCTACCATCAGGATGACGGTCGCGAACGGAGAAAAGGTCATCGACAGCGCCCAGCCACATGAGATCGAAAACGCGATAAGCGTCGGATCGGCGGGAAGCACGGGAAGAGCCGCAAAGAGCGAACCGAAGAATACCGCCATCATGATCGGCGACAGCGCAAGCAGGCTGAACACGGACAAGGCCGGCGGAATGATTGACAGCAGCACGAAATCCGGCATCGCATCGAGGCGCAGCGCCTCCGCCAGTTCATTAGCGGGAACCTGCCCCGCCGCAGCCCGGCCGATGAAGCCCGACGCAGCCAGCGTGATCGCAACAGGCGCCGTCTTGGGTAACCCCTCGCCCAGAATCTGACCCACCCGCGCTTTCAACGCCGGCAGGGCGTTGGGCTTCGGAAAGCCGAACTGCACGGCCAGCCAACCGACCACCATGAAGGGGCAGGCCATCAGGAGCCCGAAGACCACGCTGTCCTCCGAAAGCCAGACGACGACCGCCATCATTCCGAACAACCACGTGCATGAGGCAAGAAACCGCAGCGCGGCGGCGAGCGGGAATTCGGCGGCGCGGCGCGCGCTGGAGGGGCGAAATCTGCGGAATCGCCAGCGGTCCTCTACAGCGCCAAGGATCAGCATCAGCACGAAGACACCCAGTCCGTATTCGATCCAGAGCAGCCGATCGACGCCTGGCAGTATCTCGGCCACGGCAAGTGGCGCGATCGCGGTCGGCGACCAGATCACGCACCATGCGAACCCCCTGAGCAGGGCCGAAACCTGCCGCTGCTCCCGGATATCGTTCAGTGCGTCGCCGGGCGTCGCCCGCTCGATCCCGCGCTGGATCAGCGGCACGAGAAAGCTGACAACGCCGATATTGAACAGAACCGCCAGGATCGCGGTACCGATGTTGAGCGCGTAGTATCGCCTCCCCGGAGGCTGACGAGTCAGGTATTCCCCGCAGGCCGCCACGGAGGGAGAGGTGGAAGCAGTCTCATAGAGAAGGCTCATGAGAAGGATGAACGCCATCAGGAAGCTCGCCTGATCGAGCGCGGGCCGAAGCTCTGCCGTAGGGTCCGGCATGCGCACCAGGATCATAACCGCCAGCGCACCGCAGACCGTCAGCAGATAGCGCTCCCGAAAGCCGAGGCGGCGAAGGTTCAGAAGTATGACTCCCCCCATCGCCAACCATGCCATGTCCTGGATTTCGCGCACGCCGCTCAACCGGGCGGCAAGCTCCAGAAGGGCGACGGCCGCGAGCAGCATGGACAGAAAGAGACGGCGGGACCGAGACGTGGCGCTAGCCCCTGCTCCGGCGCCACTCATGCCTTCTGGCTGCTGCGATTGTGCCGAACTGAGGACCAGAAAGACACGCCGATGAACCCGGCGCCAAGAAGGCCCGTGACCATTTCGGGAATATGCCAGAGCGACTGGGCGAACATGATGATCGACAGGACAAGAATCGAATAGAACGCACCATGTTCCAGGTAGCGGAACTCCGCCAGTGTCTTTCGCTCGACCAGCATGATCGTCATGGACCGTACATAGAACGCGCCGATGCCAAGGCCGATGGCGATGAGAAAGAGGTTCCGGGTCAGTGCGAAGGCACCGATCACACCGTCGAATGAAAACGATGCGTCAAGCACTTCAAGGTAGAGAAACGCCCCGAGCCCGCCCGCCCGCGCGATATCGACCGCTTCGTTGGCATGGTCGAGAAGATGGCTGACAACCTCGACCGCCAGGAACGTCAGAAGTCCCGCGACCGAGGCGAAGAGGAACTCCGCGCGCGCCGAATGCGGCAGAGCCGTCGCGAAGACCATTACAACGGCAAGCACCAGAGCGATCTCGAGCCCGCGAACTGAGGCGCAGCGGCGCAGCTGGCATTCGAGGCTGCGGATCCAGTCCACCTCCTTGCCCTCGTCGATGAAGTAATTGAGCGCCACCATCATCAGGAAGGTCCCGCCGAAGGCCGAGATCGACAAGTGCGAGTCGGCGATGATGCGAGCGTATTCTTCAGGCCGGGTCGCTGCCAGCTTGAGGGCGGCAAGCGGCCCGATCTGCGCGGCCAGCACGACGATCAGCAATGGAAAGACGATCCGCATTCCGAAGACGGCAATGACGATACCCCATGTCAGGAAACGCTGCTGCCATTCGGGCGTCATGTCCTTCAGCTTGTTCGCATTCACGATCGCATTGTCGAAGGACAGGGAAATCTCCAAGACGCCAAGCACGGCCGCGATCAGGAAGAAGCTGATGGCCCCGGAAAGCGTCTGCCCGAAAACCCACCCCAGCCAGAAAGCGAGCGCGAGGCCGATCGCGGTAAACGCGAAAGCCCACCGGAAATAGGAGAGTGTCGAAGTCATATTGGCCCCCGGCGATCGGCGGTTCAGTTAACGGGAGACAGAAGCGGCTTGCCCGCAAAGAAGGCTGCGAGGTTGTCGACGACGAGTTGCGCCATGGCGTCGCGCGTCTCCACGGTACCGCTCGCATGGTGGGGATATAGGACCACGTTCTCCATCTCGGCGAAGGCCCGGTCAGGGTTCGGCTCGTTAAGAAAGACGTCGAGCCCGGCACCGCCCAGCCGATCAGATTGCAGCGCCTCAATGAGCGCAGGCTCATCGACGACCGTGCCGCGCGAGATATTGACGAAAGTCCCCTTGGGACCGAGCGCATGGAGAACTTCGGCCGAGATCAGCCCGCGCGTTTCCGCGCCGCCGGGCGTTGCCGCGATCAGTACGTCGGCCCAGTCAGCCAGTTGCACCAGATCGCCGAAGTAGCGAAAGCCCACTCCCGGTTTCTCGGTCCGTCCGAAATACCCAACCTCCTGGCCCATCGCTCCGCAACGTTTCGCAATGGCCTGTCCGATGCGCCCAAGACCGACGATACCGACGCGCGACCCGGCGGTGCGCGAGGTTAGTGGCATCATCCCCTTTCGTCCCCAATCGCCGGATCGAACGTAGCGGTCGCCGACGATCAGACAGCGGCGGACCGCCAGCATCAAGAGGATAGCGATGTCCGCGACATCATCGGTCAGAACGTCCGGCGTATTCGTGAAGCGAACCCCGTGATCCGTCAGCGCCCCAACGTCGATCGTATCGTAACCGACGGAAGAACATGCCACGATCTTGAGCGCCGGAAGCTTCTCCACGAAGGCACGGCTGAGCGGGAAGTGCCCGTTGGTCACCATCCCGACGCAGCGGTCGCCCACCTTTTTCAAGAGCCCCTCGCGGTCTTCCGCCTGATCGTAGCGATGGAGTGTATAGGCATCCGCCAGCATCTCCATCTGGCGAGGCAGCGTCGGATAGGCGACGAGGATCTCGGGTTTCATGCGATCTCCAACGAACGGGCGGCGCGGC
>JBNKFC010000365.1:0-4435 GCA_050289105.1 Paracoccaceae bacterium
CCAAGCAGGCTTGCCGCGTGATCGAGCGGCCGCCGCAGCGGCACGAGGAACTCCGCCTCTCGCATCACCCCGGCAAGCGCCGGCAGCCGCAAGATGTTGTTGTTGTTCTTCGAGACGTAGCGCGTCTTTCCGGTCTTGCGCAGAACCAGCCGGATCAGGTCGCGATAGCCTTCGATCAAATCCTCATCCGGGTCATGCGGCGACAATCCATCGGCGCCGATATAGGCCTTGCCGTCGAAGACCCGCCAATAGACCTCGTCCAGCGCCTCGGGGCTTTGGGTATCGACCTCGATCCCGTCGCCGTGGGCGCGCTCGGCCTTGACCCCCGGCTCATGCCCCTTGCGGCTGAGCTTCGCCCAGAGGTTCGGCGCCAGCACGAAGGGCATGTCGGCATAGGTCAGCGATCCGAATTCGCCCGTCCGGTGAATCTCCCGCATCAGGATCGTGGTGCCCGCCCGGGCGAGGCCGGTGACGAAGACATGCCGGCCACTGTCCTCCGGCGCGGATTTCAGGAACATGCCCCGTTCGATATCGTGCATCATCTCGGCGCGAACCGGCGAGGCGAGGGCCAGCCGGTGCAGCGTCCGGTCGAGCGCGGAATAGTCAGACACGCGTCACCTTAAGCCTCAGCCAGATATAGCCGATCGACACGAGGCAGAGGACGAGGATCACCATCGGCCGCATGAGAACCGCGCCCCAGGCCGCGAGACCTCCGGGAAAGACGAGGCCCAGAAGCGCGACCGGCGCCAGCGCCAAGAGAAGCATGGCGAAGAACTGCACCGATCCCTTGCCAATCACCCAGGAATAGGTGGGCAGGATCTTTTCCTTCCAGTGGTCGGAGATCCGCTTGCTCTTGAGGACCTGCCCCGATTTCCGCGCCGTTTCCGTCACACGACGAATGACCGGCAGCAGCGGCAGGCGCAGAAACGCCTCGCTGGCCAGCACGGCCGCGACAAGAACGAAGATCCAGATCATCCGATATCTATTCCGCGGGCTTGCCGCCGCTAGACGCCTTCGTGGTTTTCGACTTCTTGCCCTTCATCATTCGTTTGATCGGGTAGTAGACCACCGCGACTATGGCGAGGAAGATCGAGCCGAGCACGCCCATCACGGCCGCGATAGCGCCGGCACCGACACCCGGTCCGATATACGCAAGGGCTGCCGAGGGCTGCAGCGCCAGAGTGAGGGCAACAAAGAGGATGGGAAATAGGGTCTTCTGCATAGAAATTCGCTTTCCTGATCGCGCGGGTCTTGGGTGAATCGCCCAGGCCGGGCGGCCCCGACCCGACCCACAATGCCAGATTTTCGCCCGGTCCGCCAAGGATTAGCTCTTGGAGACGGGTCGAAATTGCCCTCCCCTTTCGCAAAATGCTCATCAAATCTCCGGCACGACCGGCTTTGTTGCGCATTCGGCATCCTTCCGGACAACTTGGCAGCGCAGATTTGTCGTGATCTAGTCGCCGAAGACCTGCCGCGACCGGATGGCCATGCCCAAGTCTTCGATTTCCATCGCCTACTGCACCCAGTGCAACTGGCTGCTACGTTCCGCCTGGATGGCGCAGGAGTTGCTTTCGACGTTTTCGACCGATCTTGGCGGGGTGACGCTTGTCCCAGGCACAGGCGGCATTTTCGAGATCCGGCTTGGTGACGAACTGATCTGGGAACGCAAGCGCGACGGCGGCTTTCCCGACATCCGTCACTTGAAGCAACTGGTCCGCGACCGGATCGCGCCCGACCGCGATCTCGGCCATACCGACCGAAGCGCCGCGAAGGATGGCTGAACCCATGTCCTTTTCCATCTCCGACGCACTCTGGCTCTTCGTCATCCTGTCGATGCTGCAGCCGATCCTCGCGCGGAAGCTGACCGACATGCGGCGGCTCTCGATGATCTCGCACATCGAAAAGCAGCGCGGCAGCCGGGTGATCCTCATGGTGCATCGGCAGGAGACGATGAAGCTCCTCGGATTTCCGCTCATGCGCTACATCGACATTCAGGACAGCGAGGATGTCTTGCGCGCGATCCGCATGACCGATGCCGACATGCCTTTGGACATCGTCCTGCACACGCCGGGCGGGCTCGTGCTGGCGGCGCTGCAGATCGCCCGGGCGGTCGAGGCGCACAAGGGCAAGGTCACGGTCTTCGTGCCGCATCACGCGATGTCGGGCGGCACCCTCGTCGCACTCGCCGCAGACGAGATCGTCATGTGCGATCATTCCGTGCTGGGCCCGATCGATCCTCAGGTCGGCCAGTTCCCCGCCGCGTCGATCCTGAAGGCGGTGGAGGCGAAGCCGGTTGCGGAGCTTGACGACGAAACCCTGATCCTTGCCGATGTCGGCCGCAAGGCGCTGTCCCAGGTGATCCAGGCCGCGACGGATCTTCTGGCGGTGCGGATGCCGCAGAAGGCGGCGCTGGCGCTGGCCGAGAAGCTCGCCTCAGGCACGTGGACGCACGATTACCCGATCCCGGCGGCCGAGGCAAACGCCCTGGGCCTGCCGGTCTCGACCAAGATGCCGGACGAGGTGATGACGCTGATGACCCTCTATCCCCAGCCAGTGCGCCAGTCGGGCGGGGTGGAGTATCTGCCGATCCCTCGCGAACGGCCCGGAAAAACCAACAAGATCTAACGGCGGACGCCGCAGGCATGGTCCGGGAATCGTGCAATGTACCGAAAGCGCGTGGCCAGCATGGAGCGCCGCCGGCATCATCCGCATGGCCCGGGCGACCAGCCTGGTCCGCGCCCGACACTCCCCCCGGGAGGTCGCATGGCAACCTCACTCCCATGAGACCCGCGGATGGATATGGCACCATAAAGCGCAACACACGACCGGCACGAAACGCTCTCCCAGGGTCGGGCGCGGCCCTCCGCGTTTCGAAGCCCGCGTCCCCAGCATCCCACGCTGCGGCCAGCACGCTTGTCGCCGACGCCGTCCCGCGTCAGAGCTTCCGGAAGCTGACGATCCAGCCGACATCGTCGGCATGGCCGTCGTCCGCAGCGTGGCCATAGATGCGGAAGGGCTCGGTCCGGAACCCCTCGATCCGGTCGGCGAGACCGGCCAACTCCCCGGCGAAGCCACCCGACTCGTAGACCGCGCTGTGCACCGTCGCCGCAAAGACGGCACCCGGCGCCGCAACCCGCAGAAGCTCGTGAAACGCCGCCGGTCCGACATGCCCGTGGGTGAAGGTGCCGGCGCTGATAACGCCGGAATAGACACTGTTTTCGATGGGCAGCGCCTTCGTCAGATCCGCCCTTATCGTTGCGCGGTAGACGTCCTTCGCCGCCGCGACCGCCAGCATCTCCTCGGAAATGTCCACCCCGTCGACCGGCGCGATTCCCCGCCGCGCCAGGGCCTCGGCGACGAGACCCGTTCCCGCTCCGACGTCGAGGACCGGCCCCTTCCCGCCGAGCGCCGAGAAGGTCTCGGCGACTATCTCCGGGCTGCGGTAGCCCATGTCGGCGGCGAAGTCGCTGTCGTAGCTTTTCGCCCAATCCGCATAGTAGCGGACCGAATCTTCTGGCGTCCGCAGCGCATAGGCGCCGTCCAGGTCGTGTTTCTTGCTGTTCATGCCCGTATCCGGCCACGCACTGAATGCGACGTCAAGCCCGGCAACGCGGGAAGCCCTTGCGCCCGGCGGGACGAGCCGAAATAGTCGCCCCTATGACCCACACGCTTCTTTCCCTCGGACACGGTTATTCCGCCGCAGCGCTGGCCCGACGCCTTGGGCGAGGCTGGCGCATCATCGGCACGACACGGCGCGCCGAAAAAGCCGACCGGCTGCGGGATCAGGGAGTCGAGCCATTGATCTGGCCAGGCGAGGATTTGCGGCCCGCCATTGCCGCTGCCACGCACATCCTTGCCTCCATCGCACCGGATGAGGAAGGCGATCCAATCCTCGCCGCCCATACCGACGCCATCGCCGACGCCGCGCCGCACCTGCAATGGGTCGGCTATCTCTCCACCACCGGGGTATACGGCGACCATCAGGGGGATTGGGTCGACGAGACGACGCCGCTCACCCCTACGACGAAGCGCGGGCGCCAGCGCGTCAAGGCCGAGACACAATGGCAGGCGCTTGCCACTGCGTCGGGCCTGCCTTTGCACATCTTCCGCCTCGCCGGAATCTACGGCCCCGGCCGCGGCCCGTTCGAAAAGGTCAGGAACGGCACCGCGCGGCGGATCATCCGGCCGAACCAGTATTTCAGCCGCATCCATGTCGAGGACATCGCGACCGTGCTGGCCGCCTCCATCGCCCGGCCCGAGCCCGGCGCGATCTACAACGTCGCCGACGACGACCCGTCGCCGCCCGAGGATGTGCTGGCCGAAGCGGCCCGCCTTCTCGGGCTGCCGCTCCCGCCCGAGGTCGCCTTCGAAGATGCCGAGATGACCTCGCTCGCCCGGAGCTTCTACGCGGAGTCGAAACGTGTACGGAACGACC
>JBNKFC010000366.1:0-2085 GCA_050289105.1 Paracoccaceae bacterium
GCGCGCGGTTTCGCCGCCATCGGCGCCTATGCCGCCTCGCTGAAGGACGCTGCCGCCGCCGCGTGGCTGCGGGTCGAGCTGACCCGGCTGAAACCCGCGGCAATCGTCAATGCGACGGCCTTCTCGGCGAAAGGCTCCGACGGCTCCGCATCGCCCCTCGACGTGTGCGGTTGCCCGGTTTTTCAGGTGGCGCTTTCTACCGCGCGGAAAAAGGATTGGGCCGAGGCCGAACGCGGCCTTTCGCCCGCCGACCTCGCCATGCATGTCGTGTTGCCCGAGGTCGATGGCCGTATTTTCGCCGGTGTCGCGAGCTTCAAGAACCCCGGTCGCCGAGACCCGGACCTGCAATATTCCCGCTTCGCCCACCGCGCCGATCCGGTCCGCATCGCTGCCGTCGCTGACCGCGTGGCGGGCTGGCACCACCTTGCAACGACGCCCGCGCCTGACCGCAAAGTCGCGCTGGTCCTCTCCACCTACCCCGGCAAGACACACCAGTTGGCCCATGCTGTGGGCCTCGACGCGCTGGCCTCGGCAGAAGGCATCCTCGCGGCCCTTGCCGAAGGAAACCATGATGTGAAAGTGGGCGAGAACCTCGGTCATTCCCTGACGGCGGAAACACTGGAATGGCCCGTTTCGGCCTATACAGACACTGTTTCGACCCTTTCCGCCCCGCTAATAGATGCCCTATTCGCCGCCTGGGGTGATCCTGCGACCGACCCCTCGGTCACAGATGGCCATTTCCGTTTCCACGCGATCCGCCGGGGCCGCGCCATCGTCGCCCTGCAACCGGAGCGCGGTGAGGTCACGACAAGGGCCGACGACTATCACGACCTTAGCCGCACCCCGCGCCACGCCTATGTCGCCTTCTATCTCTGGCTCCGGTCGCAGGGGCTGCACGCGCTGATCCATATCGGCGCGCATGGGACGCTGGAATGGCTGCCGGGCAAGTCGGTCGCCCTCTCTGCCGAGTGCTGGCCCGAGGCGCTGACCGGCGCCCTGCCGGTCATCTACCCGTTCATTGTCAACGATCCGGGCGAGGCCGCGCAGGCCAAGCGCCGCATCGGCGCCGTGACTATCGGTCACCTGCCGCCGCCTCTAGTGGAGAGCAACCTGCCCGAGGACCTGAACCGCCTCGAACGCCTTCTCGACGAATACTCCACCGCCGACGGGCTCGACCCCGCCCGCCGCGACCGGCTGATTGCAGCGATCCGCGATGAGGCACGCGGGCGCGGGGTGGAGGACGACCTTGGCATCCCCGAAGATGCCTCGCCCGCCGAAGCGATCACCCGCATCGACCGCTTCGTGTGCGACATCAAGGAAAGCCAGTATGGCGATGGACTCCACATTTTCGGCACCGGCCAGTGCGGGGTTGAGGAACGCACGGGCCTGACCGCCGCGCTGAATGGTCAGCGGGTGGAGGCGGGCCCATCGGGCTCACCCTTCCGGGGCCGCACCGACGTATTGCCGACGGGTCGCAACCTCTTCACCACCGATCCCCGGGCCGTGCCCTCGCGCGCTGCCCATGCGCAGGGCGTGAAGCTCGCCGAGGAGCTGCTGCGCCGCCACCTGCAGGACCACGGCGACTGGCCGAAATCGCTAGTCATCGACCTCTGGGGATCGGCCACGATGCGCACGGCGGGCGAGGAATTCGCAATGGCCCTGCACCTCGCGGGCCTCGCGCCGAAATGGGACGAGGGATCGGAGCGTGTGTCGGGCTTCGAAGTGATCCCGCTCGCCCTCCTCCGCCGCCCCCGCATTGACGTCACCTTGCGCGTTTCGGGCTTGTTCAGAGACGTTTTCCCAGGGTTGGCCCAACTTTTCGAAGCTGCCGCCAAGGCGCTTTCCGAGCGTGAGGAAGCGGCGGAGGACAACCCGTACTCACGCGCCTCTCCCCGCGTTTTCGGCCCGAAGCCCGGCCTCTACGGCCTCGCCATGGGGGAGGCGATTGAGGATTACGGTCCCGAGGGGCAGCATGCCGCAGGTGAGGCCTGGCTCTCGGGTTCCGAATGGGCCATTGACGCCTCAGGCACATCCCACCCCGCCCGCGCGGCGCTGGAAGAGCAGGTGAAGGGCGCGGACGGTTTC
>JBNKFC010000367.1:0-2721 GCA_050289105.1 Paracoccaceae bacterium
TGGACCAAGAAGAACGTCCATCCGGGCAAGATCGTCTCCACCTCGCAGGAAGTGGACGTCATGGTGCTGGAGATCGACACCGCGAAGCGTCGCGTATCGCTCGGCCTCAAGCAGACGATGCGCAACCCGTGGGAAGTCTTCGCGGAAACCCACCCCGTCGGCACCGTCATCGAGGGCGAAGTCAAGAACATCACCGAATTCGGTCTGTTCGTCGGCCTCGAGAACGACATCGACGGCATGGTGCACCTCTCCGACCTCAGCTGGGAACAGCGTGGCGAGGATGCGATCCAGAACTACCGCAAGGGCGACATGGTCAAGGCCGCCGTCACCGAGGTGGACGTGGAGAAGGAGCGTATCTCGCTCTCGATCAAGGCGCTCGACGCCGACACGTTCTCCGATGCGGTTGACGGCGTGAAGCGCGGCTCGGTCATCACCACCACGGTCACCGCGATCGAGGATGGCGGGATCGAGGTCGAGTACAACGGCATGAAGTCTTTCATCCGCCGCTCCGACCTTGCCCGCGACCGTGCCGACCAGCGCCCCGAGCGCTTCCAGGTCGGTGATCACGTCGATGCCCGCGTGACGAACGTGGACAGCAAGACCCGCCGCCTCAGCCTGTCGATCAAGGCGCGCGAGATCGCCGAAGAGAAGGAGGCCGTGGAACAGTACGGTTCGTCCGACTCGGGCGCGTCGCTCGGCGACATCCTCGGCGCGGCGCTGAAGGGTTCCGAGAAGAAATAAGAGCCTTCCCGAAAGGTTCCGAACGGCCCCGCCCCCGGCGGGGCCGTTTTTTATCGACCGAATCGGTTTGGGCGGCCGACCCGCTCCGCGATCCCCAACGCGGCGCACGACACGCAATTGCTGCGCTGCAGTGTCGGATGATGCGCTAAAATACGACATCCAAATCGTCGCTTCACGCAGAATTCCCCGCTTTTCCAATGGCTTTCCTGTTTGTCGAAGGCCCGAATGCGCCTATAGTCGTCAGGAATAAAAAACGGCGGCCGCCGCTCTGGACGGTTCGCATAGGGGGGTTCCGAATGATCCGGTCCGAACTGATCCAGAAGATTGCCGAGGAAAATCCGCATCTCTTTCAGCGCGACGTCGAAAGGATCGTGAACACGATCTTCGAAGAGATCATCGAAGCGCTGTCTCGGGGCGACCGGGTCGAGCTCAGGGGGTTCGGCGCGTTTTCCGTCAAGAAGCGTGACTCGCGGACCGGACGCAACCCGCGCACCGGCGAATCCGTCGAGGTCGAGGAAAAGCACGTTCCCTTCTTCAAGACCGGAAAGCTCTTGCGGGACCGCCTGAACGAGGGGTAATTAACCCTCATGCTGCGTTTTCTTCGTCTGGTCTTTCTCGCGATCCTGGCGATCGTCCTTGTGGCGGTGGCCTCGGCAAATCGCGACACGGTGATCCTGCGCCTTCTCCCTGAAGAGATGGACGCCTACCTCGGTGTGCACTGGTCGCTCGAACTGCCGCTCTTCCTCGTCATATTCGCGGGCATCGTCGCCGGCCTTGCCATCGGCTTCGTCTGGGAATGGTTCCGCGAGGCCAAGCACCGCAGCGCCCTTTCCCAGCACAAGCGCGACGCGGGACGGCTGGAGCGCGAGGTGAGCCGGCTCAGGGCCGAGAAGGCCGAGCCGGAGGACGAGGTGCTGGCACTCCTTGAGGGCAAGGGCGCGGCGCGCTAAGTCTGAGACATGGATATAAGGGTCAAGATCTGCGGGCTGAAGGAGCCGGCCCATGTCGCCGTGGCCGTCGAGGCGGGTGCGACCTATCTCGGCTTTGTCTTCTTCGCGAAATCGCCGCGCCATCTGGACATCCCCGCTGCTGCTCGGCTCGCATCCGGGGTGCCGCCGGGCGTTGCCAAGGTGGCGCTGACGGTCAACGCGACGGATGCCGAACTGGACGCGATCACCGACGCCGTGCCGCTCGACATGCTGCAGCTTCACGGCGCCGAGAGCCCTGAACGGGTGGCAGAGATCCGCGCCCGCTACGGTCTGCCGGTCATGAAGGCCGTTGGCATCGCCGACGAGGCTGACGTTCCGGCACTTCAGATCTATGGCCGCGTCGCCGACCAGCTTCTGGTTGATGCCAAGCCCCCGAAAGACGCGCCCCTGCCCGGTGGCAACGGGCTGTCTTTCGACTGGCGGCTGGTGGCGCGGAAATACTGGCCCTGCCCGTGGATGCTCGCCGGCGGCTTGACGCCCGAGAATGTCGCCGAGGCGATCCGGCTGACCGGGGCGCGGCAGGTCGACGTCTCTTCCGGCGTCGAAAGCGCGCCGGGCGTGAAGGACGCGGACCTCATCCGTGCCTTCATCGCGGCGGCGAAGGGCGCGGTTCCGGCATGATCCGGTTCCGCGAAGCCACGCGCGCCGACGTGCCCGCGGTGGTGGCGCTTCTGACCGACGACGCGCTGGGCGCGACGCGGGAGGGGGATGACATGTCCCCGTATTACGCCGCCTTCGATGCGATGAAGGCCGAGGGCGGCAACACACTAATTGTCGGAGACGAGGGCGGGCGCATCGTCGCAACGTACCAGCTCACCTTCATCTCGGGCCCGTCGCTCCGCGCCATTCGCCGGGCACAGGTCGAATCCGTCCGCGTGGCCACCGATCTGCGCGGGCGGGGGATCGGCGAGGCGATGTTCGCCGACGCCGAAGCGCGGGCGCGCGCCGCCGGGTGCCGTCTGATGCAGCTGACCATGAACGCCACCCGCCA
>JBNKFC010000368.1:0-3905 GCA_050289105.1 Paracoccaceae bacterium
GGTGGACGTCAAGCCGGGGAACGCGATGCCGTTCAGCGGCATGCCGATCGGCACCATCGTCCACAACATCGAGATGAAGCCCGGCAAGGGCGGCCAGATCGCGCGCGCCGCGGGCACCTATGCCCAGTTCGTGGGCCGCGATGGCGGCTATGCTCAGCTGCGCCTCAGCTCGGGCGAGCTGCGCATCGTGCGGCAGGAGTGCATGGCGACGGTTGGCGCGGTCTCGAACCCCGACAACTCGAACCAGAATCTTGGCAAGGCGGGCCGTACGCGCCACATGGGCAAGCGTCCGGCGGTGCGTGGCGTCGCGATGAACCCGATCGACCACCCGCATGGTGGTGGTGAGGGCCGGACCTCTGGTGGCCGTCATCCGGTCACCCCGTGGGGCAAGGGCACGAAGGGTAACAAGACCCGGAAGAACAAGACGACGGACAAGTACATCGTCCGCTCGCGCAATGCGAAGAAAGGGCGGTAATCCATGTCGCGTTCTGTTTGGAAAGGCCCGTTCGTCGACTCCTACCTTCTGAAGAAGGCTGAGAAGTCGCAAGCCTCGGGCAAGTCGGAAGTGATCAAGATCTGGTCGCGCCGCTCCACCATCCTGCCGCAGTTCGTCGGCCTCACCTTCGGGGTCTACAACGGGCACAAGCACATCCCGGTCAACGTGACCGAGGAAATGATCGGCCAGAAGTTCGGTGAATACTCGCCGACGCGGACCTACTACGGTCACGCCGCCGACAAAAAAGCCAAGAGGAAATAAGCCATGAGCAAGGAAAAGAATCCGCGCCGCGTGGCCGACAACGAAGCGATGGCCAAATCCAAGATGCTTCGCACCTCGCCGCAGAAGCTGAACCTCGTCGCCGCGATGATCCGCGGCAAGAAGGTCGAGAAGGCGCTTGCCGATCTGACCTTCTCGAAGAAGCGGATCGCCGAGGACGTGCGCAAGTGCCTGCAGTCGGCGATTGCCAATGCCGAGAACAACCACGGCCTTGACGTCGACGGTCTCGTCGTCGCCGAAGCCTATGTCGGCAAGAACATCACGCTGAAGCGCGGCCGTCCGCGGGCGCGTGGCCGGTTCGGCAAGATCATGAAACCGTTCAGCGAGCTGACCATCAAGGTGCGGCAAGTCGAGGAGCAAGCGTAATGGGACAGAAGGTCAACCCGATCGGCATGCGCCTCCAGGTCAACCGCACCTGGGATAGCCGCTGGTACGCCGACAGCAAGGACTACGGCAACCTGCTTCTTGAAGACCTCAAGATGCGTGAGTTCATCCACGACTACGCCAAGCAGGCCGGTGTCTCGAAGGTCATCATCGAGCGTCCGCACAAGAAGTGCCGCGTGACGATCCACACGGCGCGTCCGGGTGTCATCATCGGCAAGAAGGGCGCGGATATCGAGACGCTTCGCAAGAAGCTCGCGAACTTCACCGCGTCCGAACTGCACCTGAACATCGTCGAGGTCCGCAAGCCGGAACTGGACGCTGCCCTGGTCGCGGAATCTATCGCCCAGCAGCTCGAGCGTCGGGTTTCGTTCCGTCGCGCGATGAAGCGTGGCGTGCAGAACGCGATGCGGATGGGTGCCCTCGGCATCCGGGTCAACGTCGCGGGCCGTCTTGGCGGCGCCGAGATTGCCCGGACCGAATGGTACCGCGAAGGCCGCGTGCCGCTGCACACCCTGCGTGCCGATATCGACTATGCTCTGGCCGAGGCGACGACCCCTTACGGGATCATCGGCGTCAAGGTCTGGATCTTCAAAGGCGAGATCATGGAGCATGACCCCCAGGCTCGCGACCGCAAGGCCGCCGAGGCCCAGGAAGGTCCGAGCCCGCGCGGCCCGCGCCGCGACGCCCGGTAAGGAGTAAGGAAGATGCTGCAACCGAAACGGACCAAGTTCCGTAAACAGTTCAAGGGCAAGATCAGCGGCGAAGCCAAGGGCGGTTTCGAGCTGAGCTTCGGCGGCTTCGGCCTGAAGGCGACCGAACCCGAGCGCATCACCGCGCGGCAGATCGAGGCGGCCCGCCGCGCGATCACCCGCCACATGAAGCGCCAGGGCCGGGTCTGGATCCGCGTGTTCCCGGACGTGCCGGTTTCGTCGAAGCCGACCGAGGTGCGGATGGGTAAGGGCAAGGGTTCCGTCGATTACTGGGCGGCCAAGGTCAAGCCCGGCCGCGTGATGTTCGAGATCGACGGCGTCAACGAGGTCATCGCCCGCGAGGCGCTCCGCCTCGGCGCGATGAAGCTGCCGATCAAGACCCGCGTCGTGGTCCGCGAGGACTGGTAAGGCTTTCCGCCTGAGTGATTCAAAGGCCCCTGCCGGAAACGGTGGGGGCTTTTTCGTTGCCGACCACCCGTGTATTCCGGGCCAAGCTCAGAAGGATCCCTGCGATGGCCGAAATAACCACTCTCTTCGTCACCCGCCTTTACCGGGCAGCACTGAACGATCTGGCGAAGCCCAGGATCGATGGTGAGGAACTGCGCGCCACCTGCGAGCTTATCGCCGAGGAAGACGAGGCGGGCCAGGACTGGTGCGAGGAGAACGGCTATCCCGGCTACACCTCCTACGCCTCGCTTAACGACCTCACCCGCCGCGCGCCGGTCTTCGCCGATCTGCAAAAGGCGCTGGACAAGCACGTCGCGGCCTTCGTGACCGATCTCGGTTTCGACCTCGGCGCGGGCAAGCTGAAATGCGACAGCCTCTGGATCAACATCCTGCCCGAGGGCGGCACCCATGCGAGCCACATCCACACCCATTCGGTGATCTCCGGCACCACCTATGTCGCGATGCCCGAGGGGACATCGGCGCTGAAGCTGGAAGACCCCCGCCTGCCGATGATGATGCACGCGCCCCTGCGACGAAAGGATGCGGGGCAGGAATTGCAGCCCTTCGTCTACGTGAAGCCCGAGGTCGGGGACGTGCTTTTGTGGGAAAGCTGGCTCCGCCACGAAGTGCCGATGAACATGGCCGAGGACGAGCGGATTTCGGTGAGCTTCAACTACAACTGGGCGTAGCTTGCGCGTATCACGTTCGAGATCGACGGCGTGAACGAGGTCGTCGCCCGAGAGGCGCCTCGCCTCGGCCCGATGAAGCTGTCGATCAAGACCCGCGTTGTGGTACGCGAGGACTCTTAATTCCAACGCTTCTGCCTGAAGAACGTAGATAGAGAACCCCGCCCATTCTGGCAGGGTTTCTTTTAATGAAGTTGCCTCGGCTTCCAAGGCTGGCATCGGTTCCGCACCGCCAGCGCTTTCAAGGTCGGGGGTGGCGCAGAACCTTTATGATATTCTCGCCCCGCCGAACGAATCGCCGGTCCCGGCGGGTCATGACGAACCCCTCGAAGGGCGCCCGGATAGGGTGGTGATCTTTCCCGGCGGTTGAAATGACAACGGCCAGGCGCTGCCCCTCCGCTACCCAATCGCCGATTGCCACGTCATAGAGAAGTGCGCCAGGCACCGGGGTCGAGATCAGCTGCGCTGCATCGACGTCGCCGGTGATGGCATCCTCGGATACGATGTTGGGAAGTGTGTCTGAGACGGAGCCAATGCCCACCAGATAGCGGTAGAGGCCGGCGGCATCGCGGTTGGCCAGCGCATGCGTCACGTCGATCATCCCACGGAGCTCAACCGTGGCGGCGAAACGAGAATCGCTTTCGATACCCTCCTTTGACCATTGGGTTGCGACCGCGAGGTCGAAAGAGATCGGATCGTCACCGGCATCCGTCAGGATTACCGCAGCCTGCATCGCCCGCGCCAACCGACGCCCTTCTTCGAGTTGCCGTTCGGCGACGTAGAGATAGACCGGCCCTTCGTCATCGCAGTGAAGGTCGAGCACCACGTCCGCCTCAACCGCAAGAGCAATAAGAGTTGCTTTGAGCCGTTCGGAGGCAGGTCGCCCCTCGAGCAACTCCGGAG
>JBNKFC010000369.1:0-8449 GCA_050289105.1 Paracoccaceae bacterium
GGTCGCGGACCTCCTGAAGGGTGGCAAGCGCGTGGCCTACGGGGCGCGGGCGATCAGCGAAGGCGGCTGGCAGTCGATCCCGAAGGTCGTGGCGCCGGGCGTGGCGCTGCTGGGCTGCTCGGCGGGCCTCGTGAACGTGCCTCGGATCAAGGGCAACCACAACGCCATGCTCTCGGGCAAGGCGGCGGCCGAAGCCGCGTTCGCGGCGATCCAGGCCGGTCGGTCCGGCGACGAGCTGGCGGCTTACGAGGCCGATCTACGGACGGGCCCCATCGCCAAGGACCTGAAGAAGGTCCGCAACGTGAAGCCGATGTGGTCGCGCTGGGGCTTCCTCGCGAGCCTGACGCTCGGCGGGTTCGACATGTGGACGAACAACCTCTTCGGCCTGTCGCTGTTCGGCACGCTGAAGCACGGCAAGTCCGACGCTGCAGCGACCGGCGAGGCATCGAAATTCCCGAAGATCGACTATCCGAAGCCGGACGGGGTCCTGTCGTTCGACCGGCTGACCAATGTCAGCTTCTCGGCGACGAACCACGAGGAAAGCCAGCCCTGCCACCTGAAGCTCAAGGACCCCTCGGTCCCGATCAAGGTGAACCTGCCGAAATACGATGAACCGGCGCAACGCTACTGCCCGGCCGGCGTCTACGAGGTGATCGAGGACAGCAGCGGCCCGCGGTTCCAGATCAACTTCCAGAACTGCGTCCACTGCAAGACCTGCGACATCAAGGACCCAAGCCAGAACATCAACTGGACCACCCCGCAGGGCGGCGACGGGCCCAACTACCCGAACATGTAACATTTCCGGCAGAATCGAGCTTGCGGGGCGTTCGAAAGGGCGCCCCGCATTGCGTTGGCGGGGCGCCCGACATAGGTTCGGGCGACCCCCTTCGAAGGATCCGCAGCCCGTGATGACCCTCTTGCGCCCGCTTCCCCTTCTCCTCGCGCTCGGACTGGGCGCTGCGCTCCCTGCAAAGGCCTGGGACGGGGCGGCGGGACCGTACCTCGCCGGCCGCCTTGCAAGCGCCGAATTCAACTATGCGGCGGCGGCCGACTATTACACCCGTGCGCTGGCCGCCGACCCCGGCAATCCCGCGCTGATCGAGAACAACATCATTGCGCAGCTTGGGCGCGGGACGATCGACAAGGCCGTGACGCCTGCGCGGCTTCTCGAAGAGCACGGGGTGAATAGCCAGATCGCCGATCTCGTGGTTCTGGCCGATCTGGCCCACAACCAGGACTTCTCCGGTGCCATTGCCGAGCTCGACAAGGGACGCAGCGCCGGGCCGCTCGTCGATGGGCTCTTTCGCGCCTGGGCCCTTGTAGGCCAGGGCCAGATGTCCGAGGCCACCGTGGCCTTTGATCAGGTGTCCGAGGCGTCGGGCAGCCGGGCGTTCGGTCTTTACCACAAGGCGCTTGCACTGGCCTCGGTGGGCGACTTCGAAGGTGCCGACCGCATCTTCTCGGGCGAGGCGGGTGGCCCGCTTCGCGCCACGCGGCGCGGGATATTGGCCCATGCCCAGATTCTCAGCCAGTTGGAGCGGAACGCCGATGCGGTCGAGCTGATCGACAGCACCGTGGGCGAGACGCCCGATCCGACGTTCGCCTCTCTCCGGGAGGCGCTGACGGCGGGAAAGCCGGTGCCTTACACCGTCGTAACCAATGCCACCGACGGTCTGGCCGAGGTCTTCTATACCGTCGCGACGGCGCTCAGCGGCGAGACGAATGACGTCAACACCCTGGCCTATGCGCGGATCGCCGAGTACCTCGCCCCCGGCCAGTCGGATGCGATCCTCCTGTGCGCCTCGATCCTTGAGGCGCAGGGACAGCACGACCTCGCGACCGAAGCCTTCAACCGCATCCCCCGCGAGGATCCGGCCTATGTCGCGGCCGAGCTGGGGCGGGCCGACGCCCTGAATTCCGCCGGTCGCGTCGATGCCGCGATCGAAGCGATGGAACAGCTCGCCAAGACCGTTCAGGACCGAGCGGACGTGTGGGGCGCGCTGGGCGATACCTTCCGCCGGCAGGAACGCTATGCGGAAGCCGCCGCGGCCTACGATAAGGCCATCGCCACATTTACGACGGACGAGCCGGGCCAGTGGGTCGTCTACTACACCCGCGGCATTGCCAATGAGCGCGAGAAGAACTGGGACAAGGCGGAGGCCGATTTCCGCAAGGCACTCGAACTGCGCCCGGATCAGCCCTCCGTGCTGAACTACCTCGGCTACTCCTACCTCGAACGGCAGGAAAACTACGACGAGGCGCTTGCGATGATCGAACGGGCCGTCGCGGCGCGGCCCGACGACGGAGCGATCGTCGACAGCCTGGGCTGGGCCCTCTACCGGCTCGGCCGCTACGAGGAAGCGGTGGCGCGATTGGAGCAGGCGGTGGAGCTTATGCCGGTCGACCCGGTGGTCAATGATCACCTTGGCGACGTCTACTGGGCGGTCGATCGCAAGCGCGAAGCGGAATTCCAGTGGAAGCGCGCCCTGTCGTTCGGGCCGGACACCGAGGCGGAGGCAACGCGGATCCGCCGCAAGCTCGACGTGGGGCTCGATGTCGTGCTGAAGGAAGAAGGGGCCGAACCCCTCGCCGTCACGAAGAATGGCAATTGAGGCCTTCGCGCCAGCCAAGCTGAACCTCGCCCTGCACGTCACCGGACGACGGGCGGATGGGTATCACTTGCTTGACAGCCTGGTTGTCTTTGCCGATGTCGGTGACCGGCTGAGCGCAGAGATCGGCGACGGATTGACGCTCCGCGTGACGGGGCCGTTCGCCGAAGGCGTCCCGACCGATGATCGCAACCTGGTGCTGAAAGCGGCCGAAAGACTGCGGCAGTTGCGCGGGGTGAGGGCCGGGGCCGAGATGCACCTCGACAAGCACCTGCCCCACGGCGCCGGGATTGGCGGCGGCTCTTCCGACGCTGCCGCGGCGATAGGGTTGCTTGCGGGGCTGTGGCAGGTCGATCCGCTCGACGCTGACGAGGCGATTGCTCTCGGGGCAGACGTTCCGGTGTGCCTCCGGGCCCCTCAGCCAACCTTCATGAGGGGCATCGGAGACATCCTGCAGCCTGCCCCGTCAATCCCGGAGGCGTGGCTGGTTCTCGTCAACCCTGGCATCGTCGTGCCAACCGGACGTGTGTTCGGGCGGTTCGACGCGCTCTATCCGGAGGCTTCCCCGCCGCTGGAGCCCCCATTCGACCCCTTCGACGTCCCCGAGACCTTCGCCCGGTGGCTGCGGCGACAGCGAAATGATCTCACCAAGGTCGCCGGCGAACTGGCGCCCGAGATACCGGAGATCGTCAATCTCCTGCGCGCCGACAAGACATGTGCCGCTTGTGACATGTCGGGGTCCGGCAGCACCTGCTGGGGACTGTTCTTTGACGCGGGTGAGGCCGAGGCCGCCGCAGCGCGCATCAGCGCGTCTCATTCCGGCTGGTGGGTTCGGACCGCCCGGATCCTGCGCTGAACGTCAGCTGACGCGGGCGACGACGTAGTCGGCAAGATCGGCGAGCATGTCGCGCAGGTCATGCGCCGGAAGAACGGCGAGCGCTGCCTTTGCTCTCTTGCTCCAGCCGAGCGCCTCGTCGCGGGTGGCCGACATCGTGCCGTGCCGTGCCATCAATGCCAGCGCCTCGTCGAGATCGCCCTCGCGCTGATCGCCCTTCTCGATGACGCGGCGCCAGAAGTCCCGCTCTTCGGCCGTGGCCGCCGCGACGGCCTTGATGACCGGCATTGTCAGTTTGCGTTCGCGGAAATCGTCGCCGACATTCTTGCCGATCGTGGCGCTGCTCCCGCCATAGTCCAGAAGGTCGTCGGCAATCTGGAAGGCGATGCCAAGCGCGTCGCCGTAGACATGGAGCGCGCGAATCTGTTCCTCCCCCGCGCCCGAAATGACGCCCCCAACCTCGGTCGCGGCCGAGAAGAGCGCCGCGGTCTTGCCGCGGACGACCTTGAGGTAGACCGCTTCGTCGGTCCGCAGGTCTTGCGCGGCCGTCAGTTGCAGGACCTCTCCCTCGGCGATCGTCGCCGACGCATTGGCGAGAATGTCGAGTACACGGAGCGACCCGGTCTCGGTCATCAGCTGGAAGGCCCGGGCGAAAAGGTAATCGCCGACGAGGACCGAGGATTTGTTGTCCCACAGAAGGTTCGCGGTCGGTCGCCCGCGCCTTTGCGCGCTTTCGTCCACCACGTCGTCATGCAGGAGCGTCGCCGTATGGATGAATTCCACCGTTGCGGCGAGGTGGATGTGATGCTCGCCGCCATAACCGCAGAGCTTCGCGGCGGCGAGCGTCAGCATCGGCCGAAGCCGCTTGCCGCCGGCCTCGACCAGATGCGCCGTAACCTCCGGAATCCGCGGTGCATGTTCGGACGCCATACGGGTCCGGATCAACGCATTGACACGTTCCATGTCGGCCGAGAGAAGGGCACTCAGCCGGTCAAGGGGTTTCTGCGCGGTTTCGTCCAGGCTCATGCGGTTCCCGTAGCACCTCGACAAAGCTGGGGCTCTGTCCTTAAGTCTTGGATTATGAAAGAGCTTCTTAGCACCACTGACCCGACCAAAATCGCCTTCGCGACAGCTCTTCTTGACGCTGAGGGTATAACGGCCTTTCAGATGGACGTCCACATGAGCGTTCTCGAAGGGTCCATTGGCATATTGCCGCGCCGGCTGATGGTGCGGGATGCCGATCTCTTCCTTGCACGGGCGATCCTGAAGGACAACGGCATCGATGTCTGAGGTCTTTGCCGAGACGGAGCTGAGCGAGGACATGTTCCTTGGTGGCCGGCTTCGGATCAGTCAGCCGGTCGCGGGCTACCGCGCGGCGATGGATCCGGTGCTTCTGGCGGCAGCCGTGCCGGCGCGCGCGGGCGACAGCGTGCTGGAACTCGGCTGCGGTGCCGGTGTGGCCAGCCTCTGTCTCGGTTACCGTGTGCCGGGGCTGAGGCTCGCCGGCCTGGAAGTGCAGCCCGCCTACGCGGCGCTTGCGCGTCGCAACGCTGCCGCCAACGGGCAGGCATTTGCCGTGCATGACGGAGACCTCGCCGCCTTGCCGGCAGAGCTGAGGCTGGAAAGCTTCGATCATGTGATCGCCAATCCGCCTTACTTTTCCGCCGGAAGCGGGACACCCGCCGCTGACCCCGGCCGGGAGACCGCACAGCGCGAGGCGACGCCGCTGGCGCTATGGCTGAGCGTGGCTTTGCGCCGGCTTCGGCCGGGCGGCTGGCTGACGCTGATCCAGTCGGCCGAGAGAGTGCCGGAGCTTCTTGCCGGGCTCGGGACGGGGGCGGGAAGCGTGACCCTGCTGCCCGTTGCGCCGCGCCCCGACCGTGCCGCCAACCGGGTCATCCTGAGGGCGCGCAAGGGGGGGCGAGGGGCCTTTCGTCTGGCGCCGCCGCTCATCCTGCACGAGGGCGCCGCGCATCCCGGAGATTGCGACCACCACAGCGCCTTGGCGCGGGCCGTCCTGCGTGACGGCGCGGCTCTCTCGATCTGACGCCGTTAACTTTCTGGAAAGACTCCGCGGTTCATTGTCGCAAGGCGGCCACCGGTATGGTTCCGCGTGACACGACTCATCTTATGTGATGGGATTGTGACAGGTTTCACAGGAGAGGAGATACCAATGTCGCTGGGTTCGCACCTGCAGGAACTTCGCAAGAAACATCAATCCCTGTCGGAAGCCGTAGAGGAGGCGCAGCGCCATCCGGGTACCGATGACCTCGTCATCGCCGATATGAAGAAGCAGAAACTGCGGATCAAGGAAGAGATCAACCGGCTCAGCCAGAACTGACCTTCCTCGCCGGCCCGCCCGTGCGGCGACCGGCATAGGCGGCGAGCGCTGCCCCAGAAGTAATCAGGAGCGCGGCGAGCGCGATTTTCGGGCTCGCCGTGGCCGATCCTGATACGACAAGCGCAAGCGTGGAGAGAAGCGGCGCCGCATAGGACGCTGTTCCAAGCAACTGGATATCGCCCCGCTTGACACCAATATCCCAGGTGAAGAACGCGAGCCCGACCGGCCCGGCACCGAGGGCGATCGCTGCCATCCAGCCTGCACTTGTGGCGGGCCAGGCCGTAGTCTCCAGCGCGAGATGGGCCGGGATCGAGAGGACCGCCGTCAACAGGCAGAAGACCGTAACGGCAGTCGTCGGCACGTGTCCCATCCGCCGGGAGAGGATGGAATAGCCTGCCCATGTCAACGCGCAGAGGAATGCCAGCGCATAGCCCGGAAGTGCCGTGCCGCCGGTGATCTCACCGCCGTCGAGGATCAGCAGTGCCGTTCCCGCGAATGCCGTAAGCGCCCCGGCGAGGTGACCGAGCCCGAGCCGTTCTCCCGGCAGGAGGCCGGAGAAGATCACGATTAGCAATGGCCAGAGATAGGCGATCAGCCCCGCCTCCGCCGCCGGCGCCATGCGCAGGGCGGAGAAATATAGGAAATGGTAGCCGAAAAGTCCCGCCGTGCCGAACGCGTATACCTTCCACGAGATCGTGCGAAGCCGGGCGAGGCCGCCCGTGGTCCCGGTCCAAATCAGCCCGATCAGCCCGCCGATGGTGAAGGCGATGGCGTTCAGTTGCAGCGGCGGCACGGGGGCCGTTCGCACCGTCAGAAGCGCCAGCAACGCCCACATCAGGACTGCGGTGAACCCGATGCCGGTGGCGCGGGCGCGGCTCATGCGTGCGCACCGCGCAGGGCAATCCGTCCCAAGCCAGCGTTCATCGAGACCATGTCCGACCCGTCCTTTTCAATCCCGCCGACCCGCACGGCCAAGCCGAGTCAGGCCAGCGTGATGTCTGCGCAGAGAAGGCGGCATCGGACAGCGTTGGTCAAGGTCTTCGAGAACAGGACACAGAGCACGCCCGCATTCTCCGCAAGCTGTGACCCCACGGTGAGAGCACGGCCGGCCGACGTGCCGGTTCGACATGCGATCTGACGCAGGAGGAAAAACGGCATCATGCCGAGTGCCGTTGCCACACAAAAAGGGCCGGTCGCGCGTGACCGGCCCCTTGAAAACCTTGCGCTTCAGATCAGACGAAGAACTGCCCGCCGTTGGCCGAGATGGTCGATCCGGTGATGAAGCCAGCGTCGTCCGCGGCAAGGAACACGACGCAGCGCGCGATCTCTTCGGGCTCGCCCAGGCGGCCGACCGGGATCTGCGGGATGATGCGCTCAGCCAGCACCTTCTCGTCGATGGCGCGGACCATCTCGGTGCCGATATAGCCCGGACAGATCGCGTTCACGGTGATGCCGGCGCGCGCGCCTTCCTGAGCCAGCGCCTTGGTGATGCCGAGATCGCCGGCCTTTGCGGCGGAATAGTTGGCCTGACCGGCCTGACCCTTCTGGCCGTTGATCGAGGAGATGTTGATCACCCGGCCGAACTTGCGGTCGCGCATGCCCGACCAGATCGGGTGGGTCATGTTGAAGACGCCCGAGAGGTTGGTGTCGATCACCTCTTTCCACTGCTGCGGGGTCATCTTGTGGAACATCGCGTCGCGGGTGATCCCGGCGTTGTTGACCAGAACCTCGACCGGGCCGAGATCGGCCTCGACCTTGGCGATGCCGGCGGCGCAGGCGTCGTAATCGGCGACGGACCACTTGTAGGTCGGGATGCCGGTTTCCTTGGTGAAGGCGGCGGCGGCCTCATCGTTGCCGGCATAGTTGGCGGCGACCTTGTAGCCGGCATTCTTCAGGGCGATGGAGATCGCCGCGCCAATTCCGCGCGATCCGCCAGTGACCAAAGCTACTCTCGACATGATTCCTCCTCTAGGGCTACGTCCTTGAAATCCTGTTACCGAAACGAATTCGCGGGCGCAACATTATTGCGCCCGCGTTTTTCGCATTTGCAGAAAAATTCGAGCGTCAGGCGCGTTCGAGGCACATGGCGACACCCATCCCGCCGCCGATGCAGAGCGTGGCGAGGCCTTTATTGGCGCCCGACCGCTGCATTTCGAACAGAAGCGTGTTGAGGATCCGCGCGCCCGAGGCGCCGATCGGGTGGCCGATGGCGATGGCGCCGCCGTTCACGTTCACCTTCGCCGGGTCCCAGCCCATGTCTTTGTTGACCGCGCATGCCTGCGCGGCGAATGCTTCGTTCGCCTCGATCAGGTCGAGGTCGGCAGCCTTCCAGCCGGCCTTCTCGAGCGCCTTGCGCGACGCGTAGATCGGGCCGACGCCCATGATCGAGGGATCGAGACCGGCGGTCGCGTAAGAAGCGATGCGGGCCAGAGGCGTCAGGCCCCGCTTCGCCGCCTCGTCGGCCGACATCAGGAGAACCCCCGCCGCGCCGTCGTTTAGTCCCGAGGCGTTGCCGGCCGTGACCGTGCCCTCCTTCGAAAAGGCCGGGCGGAGCTTCGCCATCGCGTCGAGCGTGGCGCCGTGACGGATGTATTCGTCCTGATCGACGACGATATCGCCTTTGCGCGTCTTGACCGTGTAGCCGATGATTTCGTCCTTGAACTT
>JBNKFC010000370.1:0-1501 GCA_050289105.1 Paracoccaceae bacterium
GCTTCACAAGACCGAGATACATATAGGTCTGGATCGACTTGTCAGTAATCCGGTCCGCACCGGGGAAACGGCCGCGGATATACCGCTCGAACCCGTGGCCGAGGCCCGGGATCTCGGCAATTTCCGGCGGATGCATCTTCAGCGGGTTCTTCGGATCGGTGATCAGAAGCTGCGCCGCCCGCGCACATTCCCCGACCTCGCCCGCACCTGTCACTGTCGAGTGGCTGGCGATGATCTGCTCGATCAGAGTCGTCCCAGAGCGCGGCATACCGGTCACGAAGATCGGCGCGAAATCGGTCGTGCCCTCGATCCCTAGCCCGTGCCAGTCGATGGCGGCAAACGCGGCCTTGGTCTGCGCCACCTGCTCGAAACGCTGCTCGATGCTGTAGGGTGCGGCCTTCCGCATCAGCGCATTGGCCTCGTCGAGGTACCGGAAGACCTTGTCGTACTGCTTGACGTCTTCAAGCGCCTTGGCGATCGCGAAGCCCATATTCATCCGGTCCGTCGGCAACAACGCCGGATCGTCGTAGCGGCTCAGCATCGTCTCGATCACCGGATCGCCCGCTTGGGTCTTGTGCGACATGATGAAGGCGCGGAAGTTCTCGCCGTTCAGCGGGTCGACCTCGAACCCTTTCCGAAACAGCGTCTCGGCGGTATCGAAGTCGCCGAGCGTCTGAAGAAGCGTGGCCTTGCCGCCAATGGCAATCGGAGAGTTGGCATCCATGGCCAGGGCACGATCATAGTTCTCCAGCGCCGCGCCGTCCTTGCCGAGACGCGCTTGAGCCTGAGCGAGCAAAGCGACGATCTGAGGCGCCCCGCCGTTCGAAACGGCGATCGCCCGTTCGAAGGCCGCCTCGGCCTTCGCGAAGTTCTTCAGCCGGGTATGGGCGTTGCCCATCGCCATGTGAAGCGGCGAGGCATCGGCGCCGCCGGCCTCGGCCCGCTTGAGAAGGGTCAGGGCCGCCGCCGGCTGGCCGGCTTGGGTCATGCTGGTCGCGAGGTTCACGAGCGCTGACGGCAAACCCGGCGCGAGGGTGACGGCCTTGCGGAACAGCTGGACGGCCTCTTCTTCGCGCTTGCGATCAATGAGGAAGCGGCCGAGGTTGTCGTAGGCTTCCGCATAGGTCGGATCGGCCTGTATGGCCTTTCTGTAGTTGGTCTCGGCCACGGCAGCCTTGCCCTGAACCGCCTGCGCTGTCGCCAGGATGTTGAGCGCGAGCGCAGAGGCCGGGTGCAGGCGGAGGAGCGTCGTCGCAAGTCGCTCCGCCTCCGCGTTCTTTCCGCTCTCTAAAAGGCCCAGCAGGCGCCGGATATCGGCCGGCTTCATCCCGCCTGTCGCCGGCTTGGATTTCATGCGCCCGGCCCCGAACCGGTCCTGCAAGGCAATGCGCGTCTCGATCCCGATCGGCGCCGATTTCAGGGCACGAAGAAACATCGCCTCCGTCTCGGCATCCCCGCCCAGGGCGACCGCGTCCGCCCATGCCGACCAAATCGCGGTTTC
>JBNKFC010000371.1:0-6127 GCA_050289105.1 Paracoccaceae bacterium
CGAAGACCGCAAGAAGCTCGATGGGCTTTACGAATGCGTCATGTGCGCCTCGTGCTCGACATCCTGCCCGAGCTATTGGTGGAACTCCGACCGCTATCTCGGTCCGGCCGCCCTTCTGCACGCCTATCGCTGGATCATCGATTCGCGCGACGAGGCGACGCCCGAGCGGCTCGATGATCTGGAAGACCCGTTCAAGCTCTACCGCTGCCACACGATCATGAACTGCGCGAAGACCTGCCCGAAGGGGCTGAACCCGGCCAAGGCCATCGCGGAGATCAAGAAGATGATGGTGGAACGCGTCGTCTGACCGCAGCCGACCGGACATGGATCGAGGCGGGCCGGTGGCCCGCCTTTTTCATTGCCGCTCATCGCTGCCCAGTCGCCGCTCAAGCCAGCGCACGCCGGCCGAGACGATGAGGATCAGGACGAGGTATTCGGCAACGAGAACGGTGTAGATCTCCAGCGGCCGGTATTCCGTCACAACAAGCTCGTTCGCCTTCCGCGTCAGTTCCTGCATGCCGATGACCGAGACGAGCGACGACATCTTCAGCATGTAGACGAGCTGGTTGCCGAGCGCGGGCAGGATGCGCCTTATCGCCTGCGGCAGGATCACGTAGCGCATCGTATCCGCATAACCGAGCGAGATGGACCAGGCGGCCTCGTATTGTCCGCGGGCAATCGACTGGATGCCGGCGCGAAAGATCTCGGCCTCGAACGCGCTGTCGGAGAGCGCAAGCGCGATGACGCCCGCCCAGAAGACGCTGAGCGTGAGGCCCGAAAGCTGCGGCAGGCCGTAATAGACCCAGAGGATCAGCACGAGGATCGGAACCGCGCGGACAAGTTCCACGTAGCTGCGGCTTATGCGGCGGAGCCAGGGCCGCGTCGAGAGGCCGGGCAGGGCGACGAGGAGGCCGACGCTGACCGAGATCAGGATCGCCGTCAGCGACAGGAGAACCGTGTATTTCAGCCCCGAAAGCAGGAAGGACAGGTTGGTCCAGCCGGATTTCGTCGCCGGGTTGACGACATACCAGCCCCAGTTGGCGGAACAGCCGGAGAGGAGGAGCGCGAGGGCGGGGAGAAGGAGTTTCCGCATGGCTAGTGGTTCAGGATCTTGTCGAGAAAGTCGCGGCAGCGGGCGCTCTTCGGGGCGGTAAAGAACGCCTCGGGCGGGGCTTCCTCGACGATCTCGCCGTGGTCCATGAAGACCATTCGGTCGGCGACCTTGCGGGCAAAGCCCATCTCGTGCGTGACGACGATCATCGTCATGCCGGTCCCGGCGAGGCCCACCATCACGTCGAGCACCTCTGCGATCATCTCGGGATCGAGGGCCGAGGTCGGCTCGTCGAAAAGAAGGATCTTCGGCTCCATGCAGAGCGCGCGGGCGATGGCCACGCGCTGCTGCTGGCCGCCCGAGAGTTGGCGGGGGTATTTCTGTGCCTGTTCGGGGATGCGCACGCGGGTCAGGTAGCGCATCGCCAGGTCGCGCGCGGCGTCGGGCGGCATTTTCCGCGCGCGGATAGGGCCGAGCGTGAGGTTCTCCAGAACCGTCAGATGCGGGAAGAGGTTGAATTGCTGAAAGACCATGCCGACGCGGTCCCGCACCTGACCTTGCGTCGCCGGGCCAAGCCGCACCCCGTCCACGATCACGTCGCCGGACTCGGGCGTCTCAAGCCCGTTGATGCAGCGGATCAACGTCGACTTGCCGGACCCGGAAGGGCCGCAAACGACGATGCGCTCGCCGGACGCGGCGGCGAAGTCCACGGCCTTCAAAGCCCGGAAGTCGCCGAACGATTTCGACACGGACTCCATGCGGACGATCGGCTCCGCATCTTGCACTGGCATCTGTCCCGCCCCTTGTCCATTGCGCGGGACGGAAGACCCTTCCGCGCGCCAGTTCACGCTAGCATGACTTGCGCAGCGCCGAAATTCGAGCGCAGAGTTCTGGCCATGACAATATTTGACGAACAGGGAGAGGCATCATGAAGATTCTGAAGGCAGTCGTCGCCGCGGTCGGTCTTCTGGCGGCAGCGACCACGGCTGGCGCGCAATCGGCGCTGCAAGACATTCTCAGCTCCGGGGTTCTGAAAGTCGGCACCACCGGCGACTGGAACCCGATGACGATGAAGGACCCAGCCAGCAATTCTTATACCGGGTACGACATCGACGTGATGACCGCACTTGCCGCCGATCTTGGCGTCGAGGTCGAGTTCGTGCCGACCGACTGGAAGACGCTCGTCAACGGGGTGACGGCGGGGCAGTACCAGATCACCGGCTCCGCCTCGATCTCGCCCGCCCGAGCCAAGGCGGCGGGCTACTCGCAAAGCTATTTCACGCTCGCCACCGTGCCGCTGATCAACAAGAAGGACGCCGACCGCTTCAAGGACTGGGCTGATCTCGACAAGCCGGATGTGGTGGTTGCGGCCACGCTCGGCACGACCCAGGAAAAGCAGGTGAAGGAGTTCTTCCCGAACGCCCAGCACAAGATCGTCGAAAGCCCTGCGCGCGATTACCAGGAGGTGCTCGCCGGTCGGGCGCAGGCGCATATCACGTCGAACGTGGAGGCCAACAAACTGGTGGAACAGTATCCGGAACTGATGATCGTTCCAGTCTCCGCCCCGCGCGCGCGGACGCCGATCGCGATGCTCATGCCGCAGGACGATCAGGTCTGGATCAACTACGTCAACACCTGGATCACGCTGAAGAAAGAGGCGGGGTTCTTCGACGAACTTGGGGCGAAGTGGAAGCTCGGCAACTGACGGCGGGGGCCGGGCGATGATCACGCTCTACACGATCCCGGAAAGCCTCTACTGCGCCAAGGTGCGCATCGCGCTTCGCCACAAGGGAGTGGCTTTCCGGGAGCTTCCCAAGCCGGACAACTACCTGTCACTCGTGCCGCAGGGCAGTCTGCCGGGGATGGACCATAACGGCTTCATCCTCGGCGATTCCGAGGCGATCATCGAATATGTCGAGGAGCAGTTCGACGGTCCCGCGCTGCTTCCCGATGGCATCCGCGCGCGGGCGCGGATGCGCGAACGCGCCCGCTACCACGACACGCGGCTGGAGCCGGCCTTGCGCGGCCTGTTCCCCCATGTCGCGCCTTCGGGACGAAATATGGCCGTCGTCGCGCGGCAGGGGACCGAGATTTCAAAACATCTCGGCCGCTTCGTCGGTCAACTCGCCGCAGGGGCGGACCTGCCCTTCGGTCTCGGCGATTGCGGCCTTCCCGTCACCTTTGCCTGGATAGATCTGATAGCGCCGGCGGTGGGCGCCGAGGTGCACTGGCCGGAAGAGGTGCGCGCCTACCGGGCGCGGGTCGAGTCCATCCCGGCCGTTGCCGAAGAGATGGCGATCTATACCCCGCACATGCAGGATTGGCTTCAGCGCAAGCTCGGCCAATAGGGGAAGTCTCCGGCCGGCCAGGGTCCGGGGCGGCGAGTTGGCTTGGTGGCGGCCGTCGTTTCGCGTTGCGCCTCAGGTAAGGATCACGCGGGGCTCCGGCCGTCCGGTGACGCCGGGATCGGCGAAGAAGGTCTGTCCGGCCAGCGGATCGGAGTGCAGCGCCTCGGCGTCCAGCCCCTCGCGCGCCGTGGTGAGGTAGAGCCGGTCGAAGTTCTTCCCGCCGAAAGCCGGGCAGGACACCTGCCGCGCGGGCACAGCTATCGCCCGGTCGAACCGGCCGTCCGGCCCGTAACGGGCCACCCGCGCCGCCCCCCATTGCGCGTTCCAGAGGTAGCCCTCGCTGTCAACGACCGCGCCATCGGGGTTCAGCCCCTCGGGCGCGAGATCGGCGAAGACGTCGGGACGGCCGACGGGCCAGCCCTCGGGATCGAGTGTCTGGACCATGATCCGCCGCGTTGTGGAATCGGTGAAATAGGCCCTGCGGCCATCGGGGGAAAAGCAGATCGCATTCGGTATCGCGATGCCACGGTAAAGTTGCTCAAGCCGGCCGCCGAAATACCGGTAGATGGCGCCCGCGCCGGGTTCGGCCCGTTTTCCCATCGTTCCGATCCAGAATCCCCCGAACGGATCGGCCCGCCCGTCATTCGAGCGTGTCGCGGGATTGTCCGCTTCGAGCGCGACGACGAGGTCCCGCTCGCCGGTCTCGACCGAGAAGCGGACCAGCGCGGTTTCCGTGGCAACGAGCAGGGTGTCGCGATCGATCCAGCCGGCCGCGGATGCGCATTCCCCGAACGTCCACTCGCGCGGGCCGCCCACGTCGCGGCTGAGGAGCCGGTGGCCGAGGATGTCGAACCAGAAGAATTGCGCGCGTTCGGGATGCCAGAATGCGCCTTCGCCCAGGTGGCAGGGCCGGGGATCGAAGAGCGTCGCGGTCATGGCGCGAAGGCGGTGTCATAGGCCGTGACGATGCGCGCGGCCTTATCCGCGACTGCCTCGGGCGTGTCGCCGGGCCTGTAGATCGCGGTGCCGAGGCCGAAGCCCGTCGCCCCCGCCGCGCGCCATTCCGCCATGTTCGCCGCGCCGACCCCGCCGACGGCCAGCACATCCGTCTCCGCTGGCAGGACCGCGCGCAGCGCCTTCAACCCGGTCGGGCCGACGAGTTCGGCGGGAAAGATCTTCAGCCCGTCCGCCCCGGCGCGCAGGGCCGCGAAGCATTCCGTGGGGGTCATTACGCCCGGATAGGACAGAAGGCCGAACGTCTTCGTCGCGGCGATGACGTCCGGGTTGCAGTCCGGAGACACGATCAACATGCCGCCCGCATCCTTGACCCGACCCACATCCTCCGGCGAGAGAACCGTGCCCGCCCCGATCAGCGCGTCGGCGCCGAAGCGTCCCGCCATCCGTTCGATGCTGGTGAAAGGATCGGGTGAATTCAGTGGCACTTCGATCTTTGCGATCCCGGCCGCGATCAGGGCGTCGGTGACGGCCTCGGCTTCGCCCGGCGTTACGCCGCGCAGAATCGCGACGATGTTGCGCTCGCTCATGGCCGACCCGTCCCGGCAAGCATCGCATGTGCCGCCCGAAGCCCCGCAAGCGTGATGTCGGTGACATCGGCCTGCCGCACCGTCGCACCGTCGGCTTTGAGCGCCTCGGCGTAATGCCCGGCAAGCGAGCCCTCGCCGATCAGCACGATCTCCTGCCCGAGCCAGTAGGGCCGGCTCGCGGCAAGGTCGAGGCCGATGAGAAGTCCGGAAAGCCGCGCCCGGGCTGTTTCCGGCGCGAGGCCGGACAGCAGCGCCTCGGCGCGCAGGCCGAAGAGCCGCGCGGCAAGCTTCTGAGGCGATCCCAACGCGTCCGCGACGGCCTCGGCAAAGGCGCTGTCATCCCAGCCGGAGCTGCCGACCGAGTGGCGCAGCACCGATTGGCCGGCGAGGAGCGCGAATATCTCGCCGGTCATGCAGGTCTGAAAGCCCACGACCTCGCCGGCGCTGAGCTGCGCCCATTTCGTATGGGTGCCGGGCAGGCACACCACGCCGTCGAAACCCGGCGCGACCGCGAGAAGGCCCGCGATCTGGGTCTCCTCCCCGCGCATCACGTCGGCGGGCTTGGACTGGCTGAGGCCGGGAAGGATGGTGACGGCAAGGCGCGGGTCCTCGCCCGGGAAGGTCAGCAACTCGGGCCCGAGCGGTGCACACGGCACCTGGCGATAAGGCGCCTCGCGCCAGCCCTGCCGGGCGCCGGCCATGCCGCAGATGACGACAGGCACCGGTGCAGATCCGGTGAGCCAGGGGGCGACAACCCGAAGCAGCGCCGGTTCGAACCCGTCCGGCGCAAGCCGCGACATCCCGTCTTCGGACCGCGCTTCGGCCAGCACGCTGCCCTCCTCGCTCATCGCCCAGACACGGAGTGTGCTGGTCCCCCAGTCGGCGGCGATCCAGTACGGTCGGGGCGTGTCCGGGCTCACCCGCGCAAATCCTGTGGCAGGAGTGCGTTTGGGATGTTCTGGTAGCAGACGGGTCTGAGGAAGCGTCGGATGGAGAGGGTTCCGACGGAGGTTGCACCGAAGTTGGTGGAGGCGGGGTAGGGTCCGCCGTGGACCATGGCGTCGCAGACCTCGACCCCGGTCGGGAAGCCGTTCGCGAGCACCCGGCCGGCCTTGCGTTCGAGAACCGGCATCAGCCTTTGGCCGAGCGCGGTGTCGCCCGCGTCGAGGTGGAGCGTGCAGGTG
>JBNKFC010000372.1:0-4594 GCA_050289105.1 Paracoccaceae bacterium
GACGACTGCATTGTGAAAATAGCCTCAAGTTCCGGGGCGCGCCCCGGACCCTCCGGTCAGGGCGCAACGGCGATGTTGTCGATCAGCCGCACCTCGCCAAGCCACGCGGCAGCGAGAAGCCGCGCGGGCCGGTCGAGCGCCTGAAGCGCCTCCAGCCCTTCGGCGCCGCGCAGCTCCAGATACTCGACCTCGCGGAAACCCGCCCCCAGAACGTCCCGCCGCGCAGCCTCCAGCGCACCGGCGATTGGCGCCCCGCCCCGGATCGCCGTCGCGGCGCCCTCCATCGCCCGATGCAGCGCCGGCGCGACCTTCCTCTCCTCCAGCGAAAGCCGCGCATTGCGCGACGACATGGCCAGCCCGTCGGCCTCGCGCAGGGTCGGACAGCCGGTGATGCTGACCGGAATGTTCAGATCGCGCGCGAGGCGGCGGACGATCTGCAATTGCTGCCAGTCCTTCTCGCCGAAGAACGCCCGGTCGGCACCGGTCATCGTGAAGAGCTTGGTCACCACGGTCGCGACGCCATCGAAATGGCCGGGACGGAAAGTCCCCTCCAGATCGGCGCTGAGACCCGAGACGCTGACCGTCGTCGCAAACCCTTGCGGGTAGACGACCTCGGGCGGCGGCGCGAAGAGCAGATCCACACCAGCGGCGGCGAGCATCCCGGCGTCGCGGTCCTCGGTCCGGGGATATTTCGCAAGGTCCTCTGGATTGTTGAACTGCATCGGGTTCACGAAGATCGTCGCGATCACCCGGTCCGCCCCAGCCCGCGCGGCGGCAATGAGGCTCAGATGGCCGGGATGGAGCGCCCCCATCGTCGGCACGACGCCGACGGTCTGCCCGGTCGCCTTCCAGCCCGCGACGACACCGCGGAGCGCCTTCACGTCGCGGACGGTTCTCATTTGCGCTTGGGCTCCTCGCCGAAGACATGTTCGGGTCCGGGGAAGCTGCGCGCCCGCACCTCGGCCGCATAGGCGGCGATGGCGCGGTCGGCCTCGGCGCCGAGCTCTGCATAGCGCTTGACGAATTTCGGCCGGAACGCCGTGAAAAGGCCGAGCATGTCGTCCACGACCAGCACCTGCCCGTCGCAGGCAGCCGAGGCGCCGATGCCAACGGTCGGAATGTCGATGGCCCGCGTGACCTCGGTCGCGAGCGCGTCCGGCACCTTCTCCAGCACCACGGAAAACGCCCCCGCCCCCGCGACGGCGGCAGCATCGTGACGGATGCGGTCAGCATCCCCACCGCGCCCCTGCACGCGGTAGCCGCCGAGCGTGTTCACCGCTTGCGGCGTCAGCCCGATATGGGCCATCACCGGGATGCCCCGCTGGGTGAGAAACGCTATCGTCGGCGCCATATGCGCCCCGCCTTCAAGCTTCACCGCCCCCGCCCCGGTCTCGGCCATCAGCCTCGCGGCATTGCGGAAGGCCTGATCCGGCCCCTCCTCGTAAGATCCGAAGGGCATGTCGACGATCATCATCGCCCGGCTAAGCCCGCGCGCCACGGCCTGACCGTGCAGGATCATCATCTCCATCGTCACGCCGAGCGTGGAGGGCAGGCCATGCAGTACCATGCCGACGCTGTCGCCGACGAGGACCATGTCGCAATGGGGATCGACAAGCCGTGCAACCGGAGTCGTGTAGGCGGTCAGCATCACCAGCGGCGTGCCCCCCTTTCGCGCGCGGATATCCGGCGGCACAGGCCGCTTCACCTCACTCGTCGCACTCATTGCGCATCCTCCCCGCGCGCGGCCGTCCCGGAATGATAGCTGCGCTGCAGCATCGTTTCCAGCATTCTCTTGCCCCCCGCTGCGGCCGCCATGCTTGATCGCGGGCGAAAACCGGCCAAAGATGACGCATCGCCGCCCGCCAACGGAGACAAGGGAGACTGGGAATGCTCGACCGTCTGACGACAACCGCCGCCGCGCTGGCGCTGATGACCGGGGCGGCACTGGCCGCGCAGGACACGATCACCCTCGGCATGGTGCTGGAGCCGCCCAACCTCGACCCGACCGCCGGCGCCGCCGCCGCCATCGACGAGGTGGTCTATGCCAACATCTTCGAGGGCCTCACCCGCTTCGGCCCCGACGGATCGGTGCGGCCGGCTCTGGCGCAAAGCTGGGATGTGGATGCCGAGGGCGAGGTCTACACCTTCCACCTGCATGACGGCGTCACCTTCCACGACGGCACGACGATGGACGCCGAGGATGTGAAGTTTTCGCTCGACCGCGCGCGGGCCGAGGACAGTGCGAACGCGCAAAAGGCCCTATTCACCGGCATCGAGACCGTCGAGGTGGTCGATCCGTTGACCGTGAAGATCACGCTGAAGGACCCCAACGGCAACTTCCCCTTCAACATGGCCTGGGGCGACGCGGTGATCGTGGCACCGGAATCGATCGAAACCGAGGCCACCAATCCCATCGGCACCGGCCCCTTCAAGTTCCAGAGCTGGACGCAGGGCGACCGGATCGAGATCGTCCGCAACGACGCCTATTGGGGCGAACCGGCGGCGCTTTCCAAGGCGACGTTCCGCATCATCGCAGACCCGACCGCGGCCTTCGCCGCGATGATGGCGGGCGATGTCGATGCCTTCCCGAACTTCCCTGCGCCCGAGACGCTGCCGCAGCTTGCCGCCGATCCGCGTTTCAAGGTCATTGTCGGCTCGACCGAGGGCGAGACGATCCTCGCCATGAACAACAAGCAGCCGCCCCTGGACAACGTGAAAGTGCGCGAGGCCATCGCCCATGCGATCAACCGCCAGGACATCATCGACGGCGCGATGTTCGGCTACGGCACGCCGATCGGCACCCATTTCGCGCCGCACAATCCCGACTATGTCGATCTGACCGGGCTTTCCGCCTACGATCCCGAAAAGTCGAAGGCGCTTCTGGCCGAGGCCGGGGTCAGCGACCTGAAACTCCGCCTCGCCCTGCCGCCCCCGACCTACGCCCGGCGCGGCGGCGAGATCATCGCGGCAGAGCTCGCCGCCGTCGGCATCCAGACCGAGATCACCAATGTCGAATGGGCGCAATGGCTGGAACAGGTCTTCAAGGGCAAGGATTTCGACCTGACCATCGTCAGCCATACCGAACCCGCCGACATCAACATCTACGCAAGGCCCGACTACTACTTCCAGTACGGCAAGCCGGAATTCATCGCGTTGATGGACAAGCTGAACCTGACGACCGATCCCGAAGGCCGCTCCGCGCTTCTGAAAGAGGCGCAGGAGATGATCGCCAAGGACTACGTGAACGCCTACCTCTTCCAACTCGCCAAGACCGGCGTCGCGAATGCGAAGATCGAGGGTCTGTGGGAAAACTCGCCGACGCAGGCGAATGATCTGACGGCGGTGCATTGGGTGGATTGATCCCCGAAACCCGCGTTGTCGAAACGCGGCGGGTGGCGCGGCGGACGCAGGTGGACGCCCAGCCGCGCCCCCGCCTCGAGGCCTGCCACACCCTCGGTCGGGTGCTTCTGCCGGACCGACTGGCACTTCTGGACCGCCTGCCGAAGAACGCGGTCGCGGCTGAAATCGGGGTGGCACAGGGGGACTTCTCGGCCGAGATTCTCGCTCGGACCCAGCCGCGCCGCCTCCATCTAATCGACGCTTGGGAAACCGAGCGCTATTCGCCCGGTGAAGCCAAGGTTCGCCGGCGGTTCAGCCGGGAAGTCGCGTCCGGACAGGTACGGATCAACCGGGGCCTGTCGACAGACGTCCTCGGCCAGTTCCCGCCCGGACATTTCGACTGGGTCTATCTCGACACCAGCCACACTTATTCAACCACCGCGGCAGAACTCGCGCTTTGCGACGGCCTCATCGGCGCCGAGGGGTTCATCGCCGGTCACGACTTCTGCACCGGCAATGTCGTCAAGCCGGTCGTCTACGGCGTCGTCGCGGCCGTCAACGAGTTCTGCGTCACGCATCGCTGGCGCTATGACGCCATAACGCTTGAAAGCCATGGCCACTTCTCGTTCTGCCTGCGGCGGCTCTCAGCCACCAGTCCGGGAATTGAAGATCGCCACCCTCGGGGCTAGCCTTGCCGCCCAACATGCCCCTTAAAACGAGGTCGCCCACCGTGTCGAAATCACCAACTTTCCTGCGCCTCACCCCATCGGCCGCAGAACCTGAAACCGAACGCCCCGCGCCCGAGAAGGTGATCTCGGGCGATCCGGTGCACACGACCTGGAATGTCGAGGAGACGGCCGGGCTCTACTGCGGCATCTGGCAATCGACGCCCGGGAAGTGGCGGATTTCCTACGACGAATGGGAATATTGCCGCATCCTCTCCGGCCGGTCCGTCATCACCGACGAAAACGGGGCCGAACACGTGCTCGGCCCCGGCGACAGTTTCATCCTGCGGCCCGGCTTTGCCGGGACATGGGAGGTGATCGAGACGACGCGGAAGGACTATGTCATCCGCCTTTGACCCGGTCAGAGCGTCTTGCAGACGGAATGGCCCCCAATTCGCCCCGGTTTCCGGGAGAATTGGGGACCTTTCGCTGCTGTCAAAGCGCGTCAGTTGACCTGGACGAACACGCCGTTGGGATCGCTCGCCGCCGCCGCTGCGGCATCGCTGGGCGCCGCGTTGTTTGACGGGGTG
>JBNKFC010000373.1:0-8537 GCA_050289105.1 Paracoccaceae bacterium
CTTCACCGCCTCGTCAACGGGCACGCGGTCGAACGTGATCTGCGACTTGCCCGAGCCAAGGAGGCTCTTGATCGGGATCGGTTCGTGGCCGAGATAGCGCTCGCTCAATCCGTCCATGCCATGATTGTGCAAACCCGAATACATCGCGTAGGACATCAGCATCGTGTCGTCGATGGGCGCGGTGCGGATGCCGTGGCGGGCGAAGATCTTCCAGTCGTATTTCATGTTCTGGCCGATCTTGAGGATCGCTTCGTCCTCCAGCACCGGCTTCAGCAGCGCCAGCGCCTGCTCCAGCCCCATCTGCCCCCCGGCGAGATCGTTCGATCCGAAAAGATCGCCGCCGCCCTGCCTGTGGCCGAGCGGGATGTAACACGCCTCGCCGGGGAAGACGCATAGCGAGATGCCGACCAGTTCGGCACGCATCTCATCAAGGCTCGTCGTCTCGGTATCGACCGCAACGTAGCCGCGCTCGCGGATCAGCGCGATCCAGCGTTCGAGCGCCGCGGCGTCCCGGACGCATTCATACTTGCCGTGATCGAAGGGAAGCGCCTCGGCGGCGACCTGCGGCTCTTCCTCGGCATCATGGCTCACCGGGACAGCCGGCGCATCGGCGATCGCGGGCGCCTCGACCTTCAATGCCTCAGCCACACGCTTCGTCAGCGTGCGGAATTCCATCTTCGCGAGGAAGTCGAGAAGCGGCTCCGCCTCGGGCTCCTTCACCTCCAGATCGTCCAGCGTCCAGTCGACGGGCGTATGATCGTCGAGCGTGACAAGCCGCTTGGAGATGCGGATCAGGTCGGCATTCTCGACAAGCGCCTCGCGGCGCTTCGGTTGCTTGATCTCTCCAGCCCGCTCCAGCAGGGTTTCGAGATCGCCGTATTCATTGATCAGAAGCGCCGCCGTCTTGATCCCGATCCCGGGCGCACCCGGCACGTTGTCGACCGAATCCCCGGCCAACGCCTGCACGTCGACCACCCGGTCGGGCTTCACGCCGAACTTCTCCTCGACCTCCTCCACCCCGATGCGCTTCGACTTCATCGCGTCGAACATCTCGACCCCACCGCCGACGAGTTGCATCAGGTCCTTGTCGGACGAGATGATGGTGACGTCACCCCCCGCCTCCCGTGCCTGCCGGGCTAGCGTGGCGATGATGTCGTCGGCCTCGTAATTCTCCAGTTCGAGACAGGCGACGTTGAAGGCCTTGGTTGCCTCGCGCGTCAGCGGGAATTGCGGGCGCAGATCCTCGGGCAGTTCCGGGCGGTTGGCTTTATACTTGTCGTATATGTCGTCCCGAAAGGTCTTCGAGGAATAGTCGAACACGCAGGCGATATGGGTCGGCGCGTCGCTGCCCTTGTTGTTGGCAAGCTGTGACCAGAGCATGTTGCAGAACCCCGCCACCGCGCCGATGGGCAGCCCGTCGGACTTGCGGGTCAGGGGCGGCAGCGCGTGATAGGCGCGGAAGATATAGGCCGAGCCGTCGATCAGGTGCAGATGGCAGCCCTTGCCGAATGTCATAGTGCCTCTCCCCTCGCGCGTCGGACGGGAGAGTATTGTCACGTTCCCGGCCGGCGTTCCACCCTGCCACGCGCGAAGGGCGCCGAACGTTTGCCTCAAGCCGAGTGCAGCCACTCCCCCCGGGCAGAGGTCAGCCGTTCGGTTGGGTTTGCATGCCGAGCGGCCCTTCGCCTAGTCTGGGATCAGCGGAGGCATCGAAAGGAGGGCATCCAGGATGGCCGAATGCGTGAAATTGCGGCCCGGTGGAACCTATTCGGGCAAGCAGGGTTTCGACTATTTCGAGGGCATCGCCAAGGAAACGGTCGGAAGCCAGGGCGTATGCATGCACCTTCTGACCATTCCCCCCGGCGGGCGCGCCAAGGCGCACAAGCACGAATCCCATGAAACGGCCATCTACGTGATTTCCGGCTCGGCCAAGATGTATTGGGGAGAGCGGTTGGAACACGTCATGGAGACAAATGCGGGCGACCTGATCTATATCCCCGCCGACACGCCCCATCTTCCCTTCAACGATGGGAGCGAAGCCGCAGTCGCCGTGATCGCGCGCACCGATCCGAATGAGCAGGAAAGCGTTGTCCTGCTTCCCGAGCTTGAATCGCTCGTTCCGCGCTGATCCGCCAGAGGAAAGTGGACAAAGAACTGCCCTTGCCTCCCTGCCTTGGCCCGGGCGACCAGCCCGGGCCGCGCCCGACCCTCCCCCCGGGAGGGCTCATTGTGACGTTGGTCTCCTGAACACCTTTGGAGGCATGTGGCGGCATAAATCACTCAACACAGCCCACGCGAAGCGCCCACCCTGGGTCAGGCGCGTCCCTTTCTGCCTCGGATCGAATATCCGCTTCGTCCCGCAAAGCGCACGGACACGCCCTCAGGACCTGGCCTAATCCAAAGGAGCGCGTTCCGCCCGCACGACGCATTCTTGCCACCCATGCAGCTCGCTTCGGCCGACGGCAGCAATGACGTCAGCCCCCGCCCTCGTCCTTGACCAGCAGCACCAGCGCCAGGGCCGTCAGGCCCACGCCCGCGATCACCAGCGCCGGCAGGGCCGCTTGACCCAGTGCGATCTGCCAGAGGATCACCCAGGATGGGGTGAGGTAGGTATAGGCCATGACCTTGGCCGAGGGCAGGCGCAGAGTCGCGTATTGCAGAAGGACGAAGGTCGCCGCACTCGCGAAGATCGCGGTATAGGCCAGCGTGATCCAGACGATCGCCGGCAGTGCTGCCCAGTCCGTCTCCCGGATCGCGCCCCAACCGTAGAGGGTTGTCACAACCGACCCGGCGATCAGCATGCCGAACGTGAACACCACCGGATGCTCGCCGCGATTGAGCCGTCGGACGAGCGGCGTGTAGAGCGCGTGCGCTACGCAGCCGGCGAAATAGATCGCCTCGCCGCGGTCGATCTCGAACCGCGTCAGCGCCTGCCAGTCGGCCCGGAAGATGACCCAGAGCGCCCCCGCGCCGCCGATGACCAGGGCCGTCGCGATCCGTGGCGTCGTGATCTGGCGGAGGAGGATCCAGCCAAAGCCTGCCGACAGCACCGGCGTCAGCGTGAAGACCGCCGCCGCCGAGACCGGGGGGGCAGTCTTCAGCCCCTCGAACATCAGCACGAAGTAACTCGCGAAGATCGCGCCGAGGACCAGGTAGCGCCAGGGCGCGCGGAAGGCCCGCCGCGGCAGACCCGTCGTCACGAAGGCCGCGCCGCCGATGATCGCGGCGGCGAAGACGAAACGAAGCGCGGTGAAGGCTACAGGAGACACCGCATTGGCCATCAGGGCGCCGAGGGAAAACGAGCCCGCCACCAGCGCCGAAAAGAGCAGCATCGCCAGATGCCCGCGCAAGGCCGGCGTCATCGGCGGCTCATCCGCTTATTCCATGCCGCATTGCCGCGCATCTTCCTTCAGGGCCTTCAGGAACAACTGGATGCGTGGCGTGCGATGAAGATCGACATGGGTCACGAGCCAGAGCGGCGTGTCCCAGTCGGGACGCTGCGGCAGCGCCTCGACAAGGCCCGCCTGACCCCGCGCCGCTAGAACCGACAGAAACCCGAGACCGGCGCCCTCCATCACCGCTTCCGCCGCCACCCGCGCCTCGTTCGTACGAAAGACGATCGCCTCGTCGGGCACCCGCGCCGCCAGCCAACGGTGGAAGGGCGCCCGGGTTTCGGGATCCGACGGGCCGATGAAGCGGTGCCCGGACAGCGAGGCATCGTCCCGCGGCAATCCGTGCCGCGCGACATAGGCTTCGGACGCGTAAAGCCCGATCCTGTGCGTGCAGAGCGGCTGTACGACATTGTCCGGCTCTTGCGGACGCCCGCCGGCGCGGATCGCCACATGCGCCTCGCCATATTCCAGACGGAAGAGCCGCGGATCGCTGACGAACCGGATGCGAAGGCCCGGATAGTCGCGCTGCAGCCGGACCAGCGTCGGTGTGACAAGCTCCGAAAGGCCCGGCACCGAAGTCACCACCAGTTCACCCGAGATTTCGGTGGCCGCACCGGTGATCCGCGCGGCGAGATGGGCGAACTGATCCTCGGTGATCTGCGCGACCTTCAAGAGCTCCTGCCCGGCTTCCGTCGCGGTGTAGCCGCGCGGATGGCGCTGGAAGAGTTTCGCGCCAAGCCGCCCCTCCAGCGCATCGATATGACGGATGACCGTCGCATGGTGGACACCCAGAACCTCGGCCGCGCCCGAGACCGTGCCGATCCGCGCGACCTGATAGGCGGTCCTGATCTCGTCCCAGTTTTCCATCCGGTATCCTTTTGGATTCGTTGGCGATGTAACGGAACGCTCACGAGAATTTAATGTGCGTCAGCGAACAGATGCCCGCACAAGTTGCCAGTTTTCCCGAAAGTTTCAACACATATCTCCCTCCTGCCAGCGACGAAGATCCCCATTCGCCGCGACACCGGCCAGACCGGTTCTTCCCCCAGCGGGACGTCCCGCTGCTAACTGAAAGGACAGACCATGACCTCGAAACTCACCCTCTCCGCCCTCGCTCTCGTCATCGCCGCCCCGGCATTCGCCGACGGGACACAGCTCGAACGCTCCGCTGGCGTCGAGGCGGGCGTCTACACGATCTCCCAGCTTGGTGAGATCGCATCGGCCGAGACGGCAGCCGACGCCGCCCGCCTGCGCGCCTTCTATGCGGACCAAAACGCCGCTGACGTGACCCGCGACAGTTTCATCGCTAACTATGTTGCGGACGAACCCGTCCGTCACGGTGGCTCTGATCGCCGCTGAGCAAGGCGCGTTCAGGCCCGACAAAACAAGGCGCGCAGCCTCGGCTGCGCGCCTTTTCTTTCGCCATGGTTTCAAGACGCGCAGGCCTGCCACGAGTGCTTTCCGGAAGTCGCGCCGCGCCAATGATCCGACTGGCCCGCGCACCTGACAGGATTTCGATGGATGGCGCATCGTCCGTCGGCCAATCTGTTCCTCATCGCACATAACGTGTTTGATTTCGGGTAATGTGATTATCCACGCACATGTCTACCTTCATGGCAATCCACTCATGAAGGAACCCGCCATGACCAACATTCTGCGTATCGAAAGCTCCATCAAGGGCGACGCCTCGGTGTCGCGCAAATTGACCGACCGCATTCTCGAACGGCTTACGACTGCCCATCGCGACGCGAAGGTGACGGAGCGCGACCTCTCCGCTGGTGTCCCAGCGATTGACGCTGCCTGGATTGGTGCGATCTTCACGGCTCCCGAAGACCGCAATGCGCACCAGAAAGACATCGCCGCCTATTCCGACCAACTGCTTGCCGAACTGAAGGCGGCCGACACGCTGGTGATCGGGATGCCGGTCTACAACTTCGCGGTCCCGGCGCAGTTGAAAAGCTGGATCGACCACATCGCCCGCAAGGGAGAGACGTTCCGGTACACCGAAAGCGGACCGCAGGGGCTCCTCAAGGGCAAGCGCGCGATCGTCGCCATGTCGTCCGACGGCACGAAGTTCGGCTCGGAAATCGACTTCGCCTCGGGCTATATCCGCCACATGCTCGGCTTCATCGGCATCGATGACGTGACGTTCGTGACCGCAGACGCCCTTGCCTTCGGCGCGGAAGAGACGCTGAAAGCGGCAGATGCCCAGGTCGAGGCACTGGCCGCCTGAACGATCACATCACGCGATGGCCCCAAAGCCCCGGTCTCCGGGGCTTTGCCTTGGGATTGACTTCGCATTGACGCGACGTGGCCGGACCATCGCGTCAGGGTTTTACCACGGTCAGCCCCAGCAACCGCCAGACCTGCATTCCGCCGCGATAGTAGTTGATCCGCTCGGGCGGATAGCCGACCCCGATCATCACCCGGATCGCCGAGGGCGACTGACCACACCAGATGCCGTTGCAGAACAGCGCGACCTCCTTCGCCCCGGCGCAATCCCAGCCGTCGAAATCCGGCTCGCAGCCCAGATCGCCCAGATGGTCGGCGATTTCGGTATAAGGGATGTTGATGGCACCCGGGATCGTGCCATCCTTGAACCAGTCGACGGTTCGGCTGTCGATGACAACCGCCGTGCCGCCCTCCAGAAGGTCGAGCAGTTCCAGCTCTCCGATCGTCGTGACCCCCGGGGCGGGCGTCATCGGCTGGATGCAGAACGGCGGGCATTCGCGCGAGGTCTTCGCCCAATCCCCCTCGATCACGGCCTCCTGGTTCTGGTTGCGCTCGATCCGGACCGGGCCATCGGGTGTCTCGACTTCGACAAAGGCCCGGTCCGCAGCTATCCCGACGGCAACGTCCTGGGACTGCGCCATCGTGGCGAAGATCGCCGTTGCCGCAATGACCAGGCCAGCGCAGATCCGCATCAGGGAACCCTCCATAAACCGAACTCCATCAATCTGCCCATCCTGTCCCGCCCATCCCCAAGATGGCAACCCGGGGCAACCGCGGCCACTGGTCGCGCTCTACCGCGCCGAGACGATCGCGCAGGCTGATCCCGGCCCTATGTTGCAGGGTTTGCTTGACTCCCACGCCCCCGTCGCCTAAACGCCCACGCAATCCGGTAGCTGCAAAAAGCTTCCGGTCCCCGCCAGAGGGGATCGCCACCAGTCAGCGCGTCGCGCCCACTGGTGCGTTTTGCGTTTGGGCGGTCCCGTGCCTATCTCGGGACCAGAGAAGTCAATCGGCCAAGGAGGGCCGCATATGTTCGAGAACCTGTCAGAACGCCTCGGCGGCGTCTTCGACCGGCTTACGAAACAGGGCGCCCTGTCGGAAGAGGACGTCAAGACCGCGCTCCGCGAAGTCCGCGTCGCGCTGCTGGAAGCCGACGTGTCGCTTCCCGTCGCCCGCGATTTCGTGAAGGCGGTGGAAGCGAAGGCCACCGGCCAGGCAGTGACGAAATCCGTCACGCCCGGCCAGCAGGTGGTCAAGATCGTCCACGATGCGCTCGTCGACGTGCTGCGGGGCACCGAAGACCCCGGCGCGCTCAAGATCGACAACCCGCCCGCGCCGATCCTGATGGTCGGCCTTCAGGGCGGCGGCAAGACGACGACTACCGCGAAGATCGCCAAGCGCCTGAAGGAACGCGAGAAGAAGCGCGTCCTCATGGCCTCGCTCGACACCAACCGTCCCGCCGCGATGGAGCAGCTCGCGATCCTCGGCGCCCAGATCGGCGTCGACACCCTCCCGATCGTGAAAGGCGAAAGCGCCGTCCAGATCGCCAAGCGCGCGAAGCAGCAGGCGACGCTCGGCGGCTACGACGTCTACATGCTCGACACCGCCGGCCGCCTGCAGATCGACGAGGTGCTGATGGACGAGGTCGCGCAGGTCCGCGACGTCGCCAAACCCCGCGAAACGCTCCTCGTCGTCGACGGCCTCACCGGTCAGGTCGCCGTCGAGGTCGCCGAAGAATTCGACGCCAAGGTCGGCATCACTGGCGTCGTCCTCACCCGGATGGACGGCGACGGTCGCGGTGGTGCGGCCCTTTCCATGCGCGCGGTGACCGGCAAGCCGATCCGCTTCGTCGGCCTCGGCGAGAAGATGGACGCGCTCGAGACTTTCGAGGCCGAGCGTATCGCCGGCCGCATCCTCGGCATGGGCGACATCGTCGCCCTGGTCGAAAAGGCGCAGGAGACGCTGGAGGCCGAGCAGGCCGAGCGCATGATGAAGCGGTTCCAGAAGGGCCTCTTCAACATGAACGACCTCAAGGGCCAGCTTGAGCAGATGCTGAAGATGGGCGGCATGCAGGGGATCATGGGGATGATGCCGGGCATGGGCAAGCTGTCCAAGCAGATGGATGACGCGGGCTTCGACGATAGCGTCCTGCGCCGCCAGATCGCACTCATCAACTCGATGACGAAGAAGGAGCGGGCCAATCCCGATCTTCTCCAGGCCTCCCGCAAGAAGCGTATCGCGGCCGGTGCCGGGCTTGAAGTGTCCGAACTCAACAAGCTTCTGAAGATGCATCGCCAGATGGCGGACATGATGAAGAAGATGGGCAAGATGGGTAAGGGCGGCATGCTGAAACAGGCCATGAAAGGCATGTTCGGCAAAGGCGGCGGCATGCCCGACATGAACGATCCCAAGGCGATGGAAGAAGCGGCCAAGGCGATGGGCGCGAAGCTTCCCGGCGGCCTCGGTGGCATGGGCGGCGGCCTTCCCGGCGGCCTCGGTGGGCTCAACCTGCCGGGCGGGCTTTCCGGCCTTGGAGGCTTCGGCAAGAAGAAATGATCGCCCTCAACGTCCCCCTGATCGAGACCGAACGGCTGCACCTGCGTGGCCCGGCTTTCGACGACCTCGACGCGCTCGCCGCGTTCATGGGGACGGAACGTGCGTCTTTCGTCGGCGGTCCGATCGGGCGCGAGGAGACGTGGCGTATGCTCCTGCGCATCGCCGGCCACTGGCATCTGCGCGGCTACGGCCTGTGGTTCATCGAGGACAAGGCGAGCGGAAAGCTCGCCGGCTGGGTGGGGATCCTCCACCATATCGAGGCACCGGAACCGGAACTCGCCTGGTCCCTCTTCGACGGGTTCGAAGGCAAGGGCATCGCCCATGAGGCGGCAAAGGCCGCGCGCGATCATGTCGCCG
>JBNKFC010000374.1:0-3195 GCA_050289105.1 Paracoccaceae bacterium
TCACGCGATGAACCAGCCCGTTTCCGATGCCACCTACAATGTCGCCGCCGACGAGCTGCGCCAGTTTGTCGAGCGTTTCGAGCATCTGGAGGCGGAAAAGAAGGACATCGCCGACCAGCAGAAGGAAGTGATGGCCGAGGCAAAGGGCCGCGGCTACGACACCAAGGTTCTGCGCAAGGTCGTGGCGATGCGCAAGCGTGACAAGGACGATCTGGCCGAGGAAGAGGCCGTGCTGGAGATGTACAAGGCCGCGCTCGGCATGGTGTGACCCCTTCCGGGCCTTCTGCCGCTCTCAGGGCCAGAGGAACGTGACGCCCGGCATCGCCGCGATCTCGGCGCAGTCTTCGTCATAGGCGGCGGTCAGCGCCGCGATCAGTTCGGGCGTCCAGCCTGGCAGGTCGACCTCGACCTCGATCTCGTCGTCGCGCGCGAACTTCTCCAGGAACGCCGTTGTCGCCCGGCGGCGCTGGGCGACCGAGGTGGGCGGATGGGATTCGAAATAGGCCTTGAGTTTCGCCAGGCCCTCGTCGGTCATGATCGTCGCGAGAAGGTCGAAATCGCCTTCGATCTGGTCATCCGGGCCCAGACCGGCGACCGCGCGCAGAACTTCCGGCCAGATCAGCGGCGTATCCTCGTTGCACCAGACCGTGAGCGTGATGTCGGGCACGGCGGCGACGATGCGGCGCACAACCGGCGCCCAACGGAGCGAGATCGGGCTCTGGTCGCCCATCACCGTCTCGTAGCTGCCGTCGTTCGCCCGCTCGATCAACGCCGGCACGAGCGTCGCGGGATTGCGCAGGGCGAGGAAGAATTCCGACTGCGTGTGCGGGAAGAGATTGGCGTAGGCGGCGATGCGCTGCGGCGCGGAGGCGTAGAAACCCTGCTCCGAGATCGCGTTCACCGGAAAGCAGATCAGGCTGTCATGGCTGAAGACGAGGCGCTCGGCCTCGTCGACCTCCATGACCGCGTCGAGGATCACCTGCTGGGTATCGGACCCCGCAACCGCGCCCCGCAGCGATTTCGCCACCCGGGGCAGAAGCTGCCGGTAGGCGCGCGGGCTCGGCACCACGATGCCGGCATTGCCGAGCATCCCGCGGTTCTTCAGCAGGGCGCGGACCAGCCGGTCCTCGTCCGTGCAATGTGCCCCGAGATGGTAAGCGATCTGCATGCCTGTAGTGTCCTGCGTTTCCGGGCTGACCCTATACGGGCTTGCTGGACAGGAAAACCGCTTTCCTGTAACCGCTGGTCACCATGACCGAGCAAAACAGTCAAGCAATGACGGCCGGACCGGCGCGGCTGCGGCCGGCCGTCCGTCCGGGCGGCGGCCTCTGGTCGGCGGGCGCGCTGATCATCGCGGCGCTGGTGGTCCTGCCGATCCTGTCGGTACTGGTTCTGGCTTTCCACCCGACCGAGAACATCTGGCCGCATCTCCTGTCGACGACCCTGCCGCGCTATGCCGGCAATACCGCGATCCTGACCATCGGAGCCGGCGCGCTGGCCGCTGCGATGGGGGCAGGGGCGGCCTGGCTCGTCACCATGTACCGCTTTCCCTTCGTCGGTGTTCTCGAATGGCTCTTGCTGCTGCCGCTCGCCATCCCGGCCTATATCGGCGCCTATGCGCTCGTCGATTTCCTCGACTATTCCGGGCCGGTGCAGGTCGCCCTGCGCGAGGCGATGGGCTGGACCTCTGCCCGCGACTACTGGTTCCCTCAGGTGCGATCGCGCACGGCGGCGGTGATCGTCCTGGCGGCCGCGCTTTATCCTTACGTCTACATGCTCGCCCGCGCGGCCTTCCGCGAACAGTCCGGCGGAAGTTACGAGGTCGCGCGCGCGCTCGGTGCCGGACCGATCGGGCTCTTTTGGCGGGTGGGCCTGCCGCTTGCCCGTCCGGCCATCGCGGCGGGGGCGGCGATCGTGATGATGGAGACGGTCAACGATTTCGGCGTCGTGGATTTCTTCGCGGTGCAGACGCTGACGACCGGCATCTTCACGGTCTGGCTCGAGACCGGTAATGCCGGCGGTGCCGCGCAGATCGCCTGCGTGATCCTCGCCGTGATCCTCGCGCTCGTGGCCTTGGAAAAGGTCAGCCGGCGTAATTCGCGGTATTACCATTCCGCCCGCCAGCCGCGGCCGATCACCCGGATCGACCTTTCGGGCGGGGCAGGGTGGATCGCGACCGCGCTCTGCGCCGTGCCGGTCGCGGTGGGCTTCGTCCTGCCGCTGGCGGTCATCGCCAGCCATGCGTTGGACCGGTCCGAGACTTGGCTGAGCACGGGGCTCGGCCGGGCGTTCCTAAACACACTGACCGTCGGCGGCGCAGCGGCTTTGCTGACCGTCGCGGGGGCGGTCTTCATGGTCTACGGCGTGCGGCTGACCGGGCGGAAGCTGCCGAAGCTGATCCTGCCCGTCACCACGATCGGCTATGCCGCACCCGGCGCGGTGCTCGCGGTGGGCATCCTCATTCCCGTGGCGGCTTTCGATCACCGGGTTGCCGATGCCGTCCTGTGGCTGACCGGGCGCGACCCCGGCCTGATCCTGACCGGATCGGCGGCGGCGATCGTCCTCGCCTATGTCGTGCGCTTCTTCGCCATCGCCCAGGGCGCCACAGATGCCGCCTTCGGCCGCGTCTCGCCTTCGCTGCCAATGGCGGCGCGGTCGCTCGGCCGGACGGCCGGGGGCGCGCTGCGCGAGGTCTATCTGCCGCTGATGAAGGGATCGGTCGGCACGGCCCTGCTTCTCGTCTTCGTCGATTGCGTGAAGGAACTGCCGGCGACGCTTCTCCTGCGGCCGTTCAACTACGACACGCTGGCGACACGGGCACACGAGAAGGCGAGCCTCGAGAACATCGCCGAGGCGGCTCCGCCCGCACTTCTGGTCATTGCGGTCGGCCTCGTCGCCGTCGCCTTCCTTGCCCGCGCCCACCTGTCCGGCTCACGTCGGTGAAAGACCGCGCGACAAGAGTGCAAAGGTCAGAACCCCGGACACGAGACTTGCAGAAACGCCGCGCCCGTTCTATGTGCGGCAGGGGCCCCTATAGCTCAGCTGGTAGAGCATCTGATTTGTAATCAGAGGGTCGGGAGTTCGAGTCTCTCTGGGGGCACCATTTAATTCAAACGCTTGGAATGTCTTGCATTGCCAATCCTGACCTTCGGATAAGCGCGGGGTAAGCATATGCGTCGATTTTCTCATTGATTA
>JBNKFC010000375.1:0-8558 GCA_050289105.1 Paracoccaceae bacterium
CGAGGCGAAGCGTGACCTTCACCTTCTCCTCCTCGCAGTCGATATCCTCCTCGACCGTCGCCCAGGCCTCGGGCACGCGTTCCTGTACACGCCACCACAGGCCCTCGTCGTCGCCGAAGCCCTGAAGGTGACGGGCGAGGCGGGCGCGGGCCATCCGCGCGGTGCGGGTCTGGGCGAAGCGGCGGGGCGGGTCGGGACGGTCGGTCATGGTCGGGCTCCGGTGGCGGACGGGGGAAGAAGGATCGCAGGAAAGGGTGAAGAGGGGCTGAGCGCGGCGCGCGGCCTTGCCATACGTTTTGCCGACAGGCGGCCGACGCCGTGCCGATCCGGACGGCACAGTCGGCGCGGCTTGCGAATCCGCGCCCGACCGCCTATATCGGCCGGTGAGAGGTTGGCGCGGGCGAGCGCCTCGCCAACCCGGTCAGGTCCGGAAGGAAGCAGCCGTAACGAGCCCCGCTTGGGTCGTTGTCCAGCCTCTCACCCGCAACCCCGCCGCGAAGGAGTTGAACATGCCAGAGCTTGTTTCCCTCCGGGCCGGGGCTGCCTGAGTTTCAAGCTGCCCCGCCCCTCCCGACATCATCCGCCCGCGGTGCTAACCGCCGGGCAAGGATTTCGGTCTATCAAGAGGGCAGAAACTTGACCCCTGAACCCCATACGCTTGCCGATCTCGGATGGTCGGCAGATTTCCTGCGCCAGCTCGACGCCGATGAGCTGGCCGAACTGCACCCCGCCCGCGTCACGGGCGTCCACCGCGACCGCATCTCGGTCCTGACCGTCGCGGGTGCGCGGCTCGTCGCTCTGCCGCCCGGGCTCTTGGCCGGCGATGTCGCCGTGGGGGACTGGGTGCTGGCCGATCCCGACACCGACCGCGCCGTCCGGCTCCTCGACCGGCGCAGCCGGATCTTCCGCCGCGCGGCCGGCGACGTTTCCCGCGAACAGCTCATCGTGGCCAACGTGGACACGGTCTTCATCACCACCTCCTGCACGGAAGAGTTCAACGAGGCGCGGCTCGAACGCTACCTCGCCCTCTGTCACGCGGGCGGGGTGCCACCGGTCTTCGTGCTGACCAAGACCGACAGGACCGACGACCCCGACGTGTATGTCGACCGTCTCCGCGCCATCGGGCCCGCCGTGCCGGTGGTCGCCCTCAACGCCAAGGCGGAGGGCGCTGCCGAGGCCCTGCGACCCTGGTGCGGCAAGGGCCGCACGGTCGCCTTCCTCGGCATGTCGGGCGTCGGAAAGTCCACCCTCGCCTCGGCGCTGACCGGGCTCGACCTCGATACCGCCGCCGTGCGCGAGGACGACATGAAGGGCCGCCACACCACGACGGCGCGGGAGATGCACGCGATCCCGGATGGCGGCTGGCTGATCGACACGCCCGGCATGCGCGAGCTGCGCCTGAGCGACATGGCCGATGGTATCGACGAGACCTTCGCCGAGATCACGGACCTCGCGGGGCTGTGCCGCTTCCGCGACTGCACCCATGGGCCCGAACCCGGCTGCGCGGTGCAAGAGGCCATCGCCGAGGGCAGGATCGACGCCGGCCGGCTCGACCGGTGGAAGAAACTGCGGGCAGAGGACGCGGCCCATGCCGCCTCGGCGCAGGAGCGGCGGCGTCAAGGGCGAAGCTTCGCCAAGCTCGTAAAACAGGCGAAAAAAGCCAAGCGGCCCGATTGAAACCGCAGAAGGCCGGGTGATTGCGGCGTTTTGGCCACCTTTTCTGACAGGTTTGCCACGCCGTTAACCATTTTGCTTTTTCCATCCCCGCCGCCGCCCTAACATCCCCCTCGGGAAATCGCCCGCAAAGTGGCGATACCGGAGGCAGGCATGGCTACTATCGTCGTCACAACGGACGGCGCGACCGTTGTTGTGGGCAACAACGATACGGTCGTCATCGACATCCCCGGCGGCGGAACCGTCACCATCGTGGCCGATCCTTCGGTCAAGGTGAAGAAGTTCGCCGTCCAGTTCGTCGGTGACAACGAGGCTGACACGGTCAAGATCGACCTGCACACTTTCTCCGAAAAAGATCTGCACATCGACATCTGGGACTATGATCCCTCCGACAGCGTCCAGTTGCTCGGCGGCTTCAACAAGCAGGTCGATCCGCAGCATCCCGATCTCTTTGATTTCAGCTATATCGGCTCCACCGGCGCCACCTTCACCGGCGAGGTGCGGGCACGCGACAAGGGCGAGAACAACTTCAACGTCACGCCGAAGCCGATCATCATCTGCTTCGCGGAAGGCTCGGTGATCGATACCGATCTCGGCCCCCGGCCGATCGAGACGATCCGCGAAGGCGACCTGATCGTGACCCAGGACAACGGCCTGCAGCCGGTGCGCTGGATCGGAAGGCGGGCGCTCGACAGTCTCGACCTCGCGCGCCATCCCCACCTGCTGCCGGTGCGGATCGGCGCCGGCGCGCTCGGCGAGGGACTGCCATGGGCTCCGCTCACCGTGTCGCCGCAACACCGCGTCCAGATTTCGGACTGGCGGGCAGAGGTGCTCTTCGGCACCGACGGCGTTCTCGTCGCCGCCAAGCATCTCGTGGACAGCAAGACCGTGACCATTGTGGACGACACCCCCGCCGTCACCTACTTCCACCTGCTTTTCGACAGGCACGAGATCATCCGCGCCAACGGCGCCTGGAGCGAGAGCCTCCATCTCGGCGACATGGCGTTCGACGCTCTGCCGGACGAGGCGCGGGCCGAAATCGACCTTCTCTTCCCCGACGCGCCCCGGTCCCCCAGAACCGGCCGCACCGCCTCTATGGTCATCCGCGCGTTCGAGGCCGCCGCCCTCTGCGCCGCCTGACGGCGCGCGCCGCCCTGATCACCAAAGGCCGGCGGTGCCGTTCGCAAGTCATCGTGCCGCCGCATCACAACACGCCAACATCGCCTTCGGGTGGACGCCGGGCGAGCGCGTGCCTAGTGTATCCAACGTTCCGAATCCCGCCGAGGCTCCATGTCCGAGACGCCCGAGACCCGCTATCAGGTCCTCGCCAGAAAATACCGCCCGGAAACCTTTGCCGACCTCGTCGGCCAGGACGCGATGGTGCGCACCCTGAAGAACGCCTTCGCCGCCGACCGGATCGCGCAGGCCTTCATCATGACCGGCATCCGGGGGACGGGCAAAACCACGACCGCGCGGATTATCGCCAAGGGCATGAACTGCGTCGGCCCGGACGGTCAGGGCGGCCCGACGACCGATCCCTGCGGCAAGTGCGAACATTGCGTGGCGATCATGGAAGGCCGCCATGTCGACGTGATGGAGATGGACGCGGCCTCGCGCACCGGCGTGGGCGACATCCGCGAAATCATTGAATCCGTTCATTATCGCGCGGCGTCGGCGCGCTACAAGATCTACATCATCGACGAAGTCCACATGCTGTCGACCAGCGCCTTCAACGCGCTTCTGAAGACGCTTGAGGAGCCGCCGGCGCATGTAAAGTTCATCTTCGCCACGACCGAGATCCGCAAGGTCCCGGTCACAGTCCTGTCACGCTGCCAGCGTTTCGACCTGCGCCGGATCGAGCCCGAGGTGATGATCGCGCTTCTCCGCAAGATCGCGAGTGCCGAGAAGGCCGAGATCACCGACGACGCGCTTGCCCTCATCACCCGCGCCGCCGAAGGCTCCGCCCGCGACGCGACCTCGCTTCTCGACCAGGCGATCTCCCACGGTGCGGGGGAAACCACGGCCGAACAGGTCCGCGCCATGCTGGGACTTGCCGACCGGGGCCGGGTTCTCGACCTCTTCGACCTGATCCTGAAGGGCGACGCAGCGGGGGCGCTGAACGAACTCAGCGCCCAATATGCCGACGGCGCCGACCCGATGGCGGTGCTGCGCGATCTTGCCGAGATCACCCATTGGGTCTCGGTCATCAAGATCACCCCGGAAGCCGCCGACGACCCAACGATCGGGCCGGACGAACGCGCGCGCGGCCAGGCGATGGCGGTGGCCCTCCCGATGCGGGTGCTGACGCGAATGTGGCAGATGCTGTTGAAAGCGCTTGAGGAAGTGGCCGCCGCCCCGAACGCGATGATGGCGGCGGAAATGGCGGTGATCCGGCTGACCCATGTCGCCGACCTGCCCGACCCCGAACAGCTCCTCCGCCGGCTCTCCGAGGGCCCCGGCCCCAGCGCGCCGCAGGGACGCGGCCCTGCCCCTGCGACCACACCGACCCATTCCGCCCCGCGCGCGCAGGTCACGTCGGCGCCCACGGGCAACGGCACCGCCACCGCGCTTGCCCGCGCGCCTGAAACCTCGCTCGCGCGGTATGCGAGCTTCCCGGCTGTCATCGAACTCATCCGTGCCAACCGCGATGTGAAGCTCCTTCTCGACGTGGAGAACCACGTCCGCCTCGTCCACTACGCCCCTTGCTGGATCGAGTTCGAACCGGCGGCGGACGCCCCCCGCGACCTTGCCGCGACGCTGGCGCAGCGGCTGCAAAGCTGGACCGGCGTGCGCTGGGGGGTTTCCGTCGTCTCCGAAGGCGGGGCCGCGACCATCGCCGAGGAGCGCAGCGCCAAGGAAGACGCCGCCAAAGCGAAGGCGAAGGACAATCCTTTGGTCCAAGCGGTTTTCGCGGCCTTCCCGAATGCCCATATCACCGCTATCAGAACGCCCGACGAGGTTCAGGCCGAGGTGCAGGCAGAAGCGCTGCCCGAGGTCGAGGACGAATGGGACCCGTTCGAGGACAATTGAGGAGAAGACGATGCTGAAAGGTTTGGGCGGGCTCGGCGGGCTTGGCGACATGACCAAGATGATGAAGGCCGCGCAGGACATGCAGCAGAAGATGGCCGCGCTGACCGAGGAGATGGACCGCATCACCGTCACCGGCGAAAGCGGCGCGGGGCTGGTGAAAGCGGTCTGCACCGCGAAGGGCGAACTCAAGTCGCTCGACATCGACCCGTCGATCTTCCAGCCTTCCGAGAAGGAAGTGGTGGAGGACCTGATCCTCGCCGCGATCAAGGATGCGCAGAAGCGGGCGCAGGACCGCACGCGTCAGGAGCAGCAGAAGATGATGCAGGAAATGGGTCTGCCCGCCGACATGAAGCTGCCATTCTGAGGCGATCTTGAGCGAGGCAACCCGCGACATCGAGGCGCTGATCGAGCTGATGGCCCGGCTTCCGGGTCTCGGGCCGCGATCCGCGCGCCGCGCGGTGCTGCATCTGATCAAGAAGCGCGGGCAGGTGATGGCGCCCCTGGCGCAGGCCATGGCCCAGGTGGCGACCACCGCCCGGGAATGCGCGATCTGCGGCAATATCGGCACCGACGACATCTGTGACCTCTGCCGCGACGACCGCCGCGCGACCGGCGAGATCTGCGTGGTCGAGGATGTGGCCGACCTCTGGGCGATGGAGCGCGGGCAATCGTTCAAGGGTCGCTACCACGTCCTCGGCGGCACGCTTTCCGCGCTCGACGCCGTCGGTCCGGAGGAACTCCGCATTCCCCGGCTTCTCGACCGTATTAGCGATGAGGGCATCAGCGAGGTCATCCTCGCACTCAATGCCACCGTCGACGGCCAGACGACCGCGCATTACATCGCCGAGGCGCTGGAGGGGACCGGAGTCGCCGTGACCTCTCTGGCGCAGGGCGTGCCCATCGGCGGTGAACTCGACTACCTCGACGACGGTACGATCCAGGCCGCGCTCAGGGCGCGCAAACGGGTCTGACGGACCTCTGAGACTGCTTGGTTGCCTCATCGGTCGTTGCCGCACCTGCGGCTACGATTCCATTGAAGGTTGTGCGATCGGCCAAACTCCCGTTACAGTCTTGGGATTATAAGAGGCGAAGCCTCACCCCAAATAGGGAGAAAATCATGAAATATCAGTTGGTTGGAATCGCGACAGCGGCATCACTCGGCTTGGCCGCCCCGGCGCTTGCACAAACGGAGATCCAGTGGTGGCATGCCTTCACCGGCCGCTTGGGAGAGCTTCTGGACGAACAGGTCAAGCAGTTCAACGAAAGCCAGAGCGACTATGTCGTCGTGGCCTCTCACAAAGGCAACTACTCCGAAACCCTGAATGCCGGCATCGCCGCCTTCCGCGCCGGTGAGCAGCCGCATATCCTTCAGGTCTTCGAAGTTGGCACCGCCACGATGATGGCGGCCAAGGGCGCCGTGAAGCCGGTCTACGAGGTGATGGCCGAAAGCGGCCTGCCCTTCGATCCGGACGCCTACCTGCCTGCCGTCAAGGGCTATTACACAACGACGGACGGCAAGATGCTGTCCCTGCCCTACAACTCCTCGACCCCGGTCCTCTATGTGAACCGCGACGCCTTCACGGCTGCCGGGCTCGACCCCGACATGGATCTTTCGACCTGGCAGAACGTAGGCGTGGCGCTTGACGGGCTGAAGGCGGGCGGCTCCACCTGTCCGCTCACCACGGCGTGGCAAAGCTGGATCCACCTTGAAAACCTCTCCGCCTACCACAACGTGCCCTTTGCAACGCAGGAGAACGGCTTTGCCGGGCTGGATACCGAACTGGTCTTCAACGGCCCGGTTCAGGTCCAGCATATCCAGACGATGGGCGACTGGGCCAAGGATGGAAAGTTCATCTATACCGGCCGCCGCAACGAGGGCGGCGCCAATTTCCGTGGCGGCGAATGCGCGCTCTTCACTGAATCGTCGGCCGGCTATGCCGGCGTGAAGTCCGAAGCCCAGTTCGCCTTCGACATCCGCCCGCTGCCCTATTGGGACGGCGTCGAGGGCGCGCCGCAAAACACCATCATCGGCGGCGCCTCGCTCTGGGTCATGGCAGGCAAGCCGACTGAGGATTACAAGGGCGTCGCGGCCTTCCTGAACTTCCTCTCCTCGACAGATGTGCAGGCGGCCTGGCACCAGAATACCGGGTACCTGCCGATCACGCTTGCGGCGGCCGAGAAGACCAAGGCCGACGGCTTCTATGACGCCAATCCCGGCACCGAGATCGCCGGCATGCAGATGACCGCGAAGGAGCCGACGCCCAATTCCAAGGGCATTCGCCTTGGGTCCTTCGACCAGATCCGGACGATCATCGACGAGGAACTGGAAGCAGTCTGGGCCGGCGACAAGGACGCGCAGGCGGCGCTCGACTCTGCGGTGACGCGCGGCAACGAGCTTCTGCGCCGGTTCGAGCAAGCCAACCGCTAAGGTCTGCGCGGGGGCGGTTCCACCGCCCCCGCCCTCGCTCCGATGGAAAAGCGTGTCACCTTCAAGGGCTGGCTCCTGCCCCTTCTCCTCGTCCTGCCGCAGGCTGTGGTCTCGGCGGTCTTCTTCTTTTACCCGGCGGGGCAGGCGGTCTGGCAGTCGATGTTCATTCCCGACCCGTTCGGGCTGAAATCGCAGTTCGTGGGCCTCGGCAACTTCGAATACCTCCTCGGCAACAGCTACTACCGCGCCTCCTTCGTGACGACGGCGGTGTTTTCGACCCTCGTCACGGTCGTCTCGATGGGCGTGGCGCTTTATCTGGCGCTATTGGCTGACCGGCTGATCAAGGGCTCGGGCACCTACCGCACCCTGCTGATCTGGCCCTACGCGGTGGCGCCGGCGGTGGCGGGCGTGCTCTGGCTCTTCATGTTCAACACCCGCGTCGGCGTGGTGTCCTGGTATCTCGGCCAGCTCGGCTACGACTGGAACCACGTGCTCGACCCGACCGAGGCGATGGGCCTCGTGGTGGTGGCCTCCAGCTGGGGCCGCATCAGCTATAACTTCCTGTTCTTCCTCGCGGGGCTGCAGGCGATCCCGCGCTCGGTGATCGAGGCGGCGGCGATCGACGGCGCCAGGTTCTGGACCCGGTTCCGGACCATCGTCTTTCCGCTGCTCTCGCCCACCACCTTCTTCCTGCTGGTCGTGAACATCGTCTACGCCTTCTTCGAGACCTTCGGCGTGATCCACACGATCACCTCGGGCGGGCCGCAGCAGGCCACCACGATCCTGGTCTACAAGGTCTTCGCCGACGGCTTCGTCGGGCAGGACCTGGGCTCCTCGGCGGCGCAGTCGGTGATCCTGCTGGTGGTCGTGGGGCTGCTCACCATCGCGCAGTTCAAGTTCATCGAGCGCAGGGTGCACTACTGATGGGCGCGCCGGCACGATCGGGCATGGTCGAGCGGCGCGGCGCCTCGCTGTGGCTGACCCATGCGGGGCTGATCCTCGGCGTTCTCGTGATCGTCTTCCCGATCTGGCTCGCCTTCGTCGCCTCGACCGTGACGCAGCCCGAGATCGTGCGCCCGCCCATGCCGCTCCTGCCCGGCGACCAGTTCTTCGAGAACTACCGCAAGGCGCTGGTCTCGGGCGTCAACGCGCCGGTGGCGACGATGCTGATGAACTCGGCGGTGATGGCGCTCGGCATCGCGCTCGGCAAGATCGCCATCTCGCTCCTGTCGGCCTTCGCCATCGTCTATTTCCGCTTTCCCGGGCGGCAGGCGTTCTTCTGGCTGATCTTTCTCACCCTGATGCTGCCGGTCGAGGTGCGGATCGTGCCGACCTACGAGGTCGTGGCCCGCTTCGGCATGCTCAACAGCTACTCCGGCCTGGTCCTGCCGCTGATCGCATCGGCCACCGCGACCTTCCTGTTCCG